>CAZYXR010000020.1:13513-13925 GCA_964650845.1 uncultured Chitinophagaceae bacterium | reverse complement strand
ACCCACAAAACCCTGCGTGATTACAAAACCTGTTTTGGTTAATGGTAATACTTTTTCGGGAATTGCCTTTTCGGTTTTGCGCCAGTCTATTCTGCCTTCTGTGTAGGCGTTATCTGTAAACACACATTCTTTGGCATCTAACAGTGTATTTGTTGCGCCTTCTTTGTTTGCAAAATGGCTGACAATGGTGGTAGAGATATATTCACCAATGCTTACCACCTGGTCGTAAATAAAATTGTAGTGGCGCGAATGATTTTGCGTTAGTAAGTCGCGTGTTTTTTCAATTATGTTTTTTACGGCAAGTTTAGCCGATTCGCCTTCGCTGCCAAACAAATCGTTGATGATAGGTTCATGTTTATTAAACACGGTATCTAACAAACTATTCCATTCTGGATTGCCAGCATAATAGGCA
>CAZYXR010000020.1:11015-13503 GCA_964650845.1 uncultured Chitinophagaceae bacterium | reverse complement strand
CAAATCATTGGTGGTTTTGCCCATTGCAGATATTACAACTACCTTTTCGTTGCCTTTGTTTTCTTTTAAAATTTGCACCACATTTCTAACTGCCGCTGCATCTTTTACCGATGCTCCTCCAAATTTGTAAACGTTCACCCTTTGATTGATTATTTATTAATGATTATTTATTACTTTTTTTCCGCTCACCTCCCAACTCTCACCCCTCACCCCTTCTTTGTATATGCTTCAATGCCTTCTTTACTCATTCGGCAGTTTATCCACTCGGGGTCAAGTTCCATACCTACTTTTTTGTAAAACTCTATTGCCGGAGTGTTCCATTCCAGCACCTGCCAGCGAATTTGATTTACCCCTGCTTTTTGCGCTTCTGTTAGTACATGGTCAATTAGTTTTTTGCCAATACCATATCTGCGATATTGCGCTGTAACAACAATATCATCCAGAAAAAATATTTTTCCTTTCCAAGTGGAGTATGCCGTATAGTACAAGGCTAATCCCACGATTTTTTCATTGGCCTCTGCTACAAACGCTTTGTATATTGCATTTGTTCCAAATCCATCTTCCAGTAGCATTTGTTCGGTGTTTACAACTGCTTGTGGTGCACGTTCAAATTCGGCAAGTTCTTTCACCAGCCCAAACATTGCGGGCACATCCTGCTCTACTGCTTTGCGAATAGTAATTTTCATAATTGCGGGCGCAAATGTAAACGAGGACACATAAGTAGCAAACAGAAAGTTCAGAAGGTGAGTGCCTAAGTGCCATAAACAAACTTTTCCAACTCTTCTAACCTCTCCATGGCTTCTTTTACGCTGCGGAGGCCTTCGATGTTTAGTACTAAAAACTTTTCGGTTTCGCGTAGGTACAAGCCCGATTTATGTTGCTGGGCGTAGCTTAAAATTTTAGTAAATGCGGTGGATGAATAAAATGTGCTTGCCTGGTTTTCAATAAAATAACATTTCAAATGTTTCTTTTTTAAATGAATGCGTTCCATGCCCAATTTGGTGGCAGTCCATTTCATACGCACGGCATTGAAAAGTTCAAGCAGTTCTTTTGGAACGGGACCAAACCTATCGGCAAGTTGCTCGCGAAATTTTTCCAAGCCTGCTTCATTTTTTACTTCGTTTAGTTCGCGATATAGCAACATTCTTTCGGTGCTGTTTTTTACAAACGAATCGGGTATCAGCATTTCCAAATCTGTTTCGATAGCGCAGTCGCGCACGTATTCGTGGGTGCGTTCCATTTCCTCGGTGTAGAGTTCTTTGAAGTCGCTGTCTTTCAATTCGCGTACGGCTTCATCCAATATTTTTTGATATACATCAAAGCCTATTTCGGCAATAAAACCACTTTGCTCACCACCCAGCAAATTACCCGCTCCGCGAATATCCATATCGCGCATAGAAATATTGAAGCCGCTACCCAATTCGCTGAACTCTTCAATAGTTTTTAACCGCTGTTTTGCTTCGTTGGTCAATGTGCTTTTGGGTGGTGCAAAAAGGTAACAGAATGCTTGCTTGTTGCCCCTGCCCACTCGACCGCGCAACTGATGCAAATCGCTCAACCCAAACTGATGCGCATTATTGATAATTATGGTGTTGGCATTTGGAATATCAATACCGCTTTCAATAATGTTTGTGGAAAGCAATACATCGAATTCGCGATTGATAAACTTCATTAGAACTTCTTCGAGGTGGTCGCCTTCCATTTGCCCGTGTGCCACGCCAATATCTACGTTGGGCACAATTTTTTGCAACATCAATTTTATATCTGCAATATCCTTCACTTTATTATGAACAAAGAAAACTTGTCCGCCACGATAGATTTCATGCTCAATTGCTTGCTTAATTAAGTCGGGGTCGAGCGGATGTACTTCGGTAAATACCGGTTGGCGATTGGGTGGTGGTGTGTTGATAATACTAAGGTCGCGCGCGCCCATCATGCTGAATTGCAAAGTGCGCGGAATGGGTGTTGCTGTTAGAGTAAGCGAATCTATATTGGCGCGCATTTCTTTCAAAGTTTCTTTTACACCTACACCGAACTTTTGCTCTTCATCAATCACCAATAGGCCCAAATCTTTGAACTTTACCTTTTTGCCCACCAAGCCGTGTGTGCCAATAATGATGTTGATTTTTCCATCTTCCAATCGCTTGAGTGTTTCTGTTTTTTCTTTAGCAGTTTTGAAACGATTTACATAATCCACCTCTACCGGAAAATCGCTCAACCGCTCTTTGAAAGTTTTGTAATGCTGCAATGCCAAAATGGTAGTGGGTACCAAAACTGCCACTTGTTTGCCATCGCAAGCAGCCTTGAATGCAGCGCGAATGGCAACTTCTGTTTTGCCGAACCCTACATCGCCACACACCAACCTATCCATTGGGTTGATGGCTTCCATATCGCGTTTTACATCTTCGGTTGCTTTTGCTTGGTCGGGCGTGTCTTCATAAATAAAGCTCGCTTCCAGTTCGTTTTGCATGTAACCATCGGGCGAGTA
>CAZYXR010000020.1:4781-10993 GCA_964650845.1 uncultured Chitinophagaceae bacterium | reverse complement strand
CTTTTCTTCTGGCATACAATTGAATCAGGTCAAATGCGATTTCCTTTATCTTTTTCTTGGTTTTCTTTTTGAGGTTTGCCCAAGTATCTGTGCCCAGTTTGTTTACGCGCGGTGCATCGCCTTCTTTGCTTACATACTTTGAAATTTTGTGTAGCGATTGAATGCTTACGTACAAAATATCGTTGCCTGCATATATCAATCGAACCGCTTCTTGTGCTTGCCCGTTTATTTCTATTTTTTCTAAACCCGAGAACACTCCAACACCGTGGTCAATGTGTGTTACAAAATCGCCCGCCCGCAATTCGCGAATGGTTTTCATTAGCATAGCTTTATCGCTCGAAAAGCCCTGCTTTAAATTGTATTTGTGATAGCGATTGAAAATTTGATGGTCGGTATAGCAAGCTAAATTCAAGTCGGTATCAATAAAACCATTGTGAATGGCAATTGGAAAAGGAGTGAAGTGGACCTGCGCTTTTAAATCTTCAAAAATGGCATAGAACCGTTCCATCTGTTTTGGATTTTCGGCAAAAATTAAGTTGCGAATTCCGTTCTCTTCGTTTCGTTTCAAATCATCAATCAGTAAATTGAAATTCTTATTGAATGATGGCTGCGGCTTGGCATTGAGCAGAATTGCCTCTTGTGTTTTGAAGTAAGAACTTTTACCAAATTCAACCACACTAAATTTTTTGATGTCCTGCACAAAATCTCCGACCGAAAGAAATACATCTGCGGGTTCGCCTTCTTTAAGTGGATGGCGGCTATCCGATTTTTGTGTTCTGATTTCTGATTTTACTTTTTCAGCGCGCTCCATCAGTTTGTCGAGCACTTCAATCGTCATTTGCATATCTTTTACCCACACCACCGTATTGCCGGGCATTACGTCAAATACAGTTGTTTTTTTCTCTATCGAAAAGTGGGTTTGAATGTTGGGTACAATGCTAACGCGCTCTATCTTTTTTTGCGAAAGTTGGCTGATAGGGTCGAAGGTGCGAATGCTTTCAATTTCTTTGCCGAATAGCTCAATGCGGTATGGATAATCGTTGCCGAAAGAAAAAATATCTACTATGCCGCCACGAATGCTGAACTGCCCTGGTTCATACACAAAATCTACTCGGTCAAATTCAAATTCAACCAATAAATCAATAGCAAAATCAACATCGAATTTTTCATTGGTTTTTAAATGTAAGGTTTGCTGTTGTAGCTCTGCTGCTTTTACTACTTTTTCAAATAGTGCTTCGGGATAGGTAACAACAATTTCGGCTCGGCTGTTGGAATTGGTGAGGCGATTTACCATCTCTGTTCGCAGCAACACATTTGTTGTGTTCAGTTCATCTAATGTTTGCGGTCGCTTAAACGAATCGGGGAAAAAGAAAACATCCTTTTTAGTAAGCAATGCTTCTAAGTTGTTGTGAAAATATGCGGCTTCTTCTTTATCGCTTAAAACAAAAAAATGATTGAATGAGGTGTTGCGAAATACACCTGCTGCTACAAAAGCATCCATAGAGCCAATAAGCCCTTTTAGAAAAACAGTGTTATTGTTTTCGGTTGAGTTTAGTGCTGCGGCAACTTGTTTTACTTTTTCGCTATCGGTGTAGGCTGCAAGTAAATCTTTAAGATTATTCATTTATACAAAACAGATTTACGCAAAACCGCACAAAGCCGAAACTTTATGAAGTATTGCGTTACATTTTCAACAGTAAATTTTGTGTTTGAGTTTTTTCAAACAGCGGGCGAATATAATTGACTAATCGCTTATTTGGGACTATATTATCCGATTTGTAGATTGTAATTCATGATGCTCGGTTTACACTTATGCACATCATTTTTGGCTAACAATTGTCATTTGTTATCTTTCGGGTATATTTGTTTTAGCTTTGCATCAACCTATAAAGTTGATATGTATTGTTCACCAATTAATAATGTATGAATCTCTTACCAATTGAAAGAGTTAGTAACATTACCGCTCAAGAGTTTAAAGAAAATTTTCAATGGAAAAACAAGCCTTGTGTTTTTACCGATTTTACAAAAGATTGGGCAGGGCTACAGAAGTGGAATTATGATTTTTTTCACGATAAGTACGGGCATTTAGAAGCACCTGTTTACAGCAGCAATTACTCTAAGCCGGGCAAAGGTTACATGACCAATGAGGCAGTGATGCCTTTTGGCGAATTTCTTGAAAAGATAAAAAGTGGTCCCACAGATTATCGCCTTTTTCTGTACGATATATTTGAGCACGCTCCTGAATTGAAAGAAGATTTATCGTTTCCCGATCTTCAGTATTTATGGATAAAAGTTCCGTTGATGTTCTTTGGTGGCGAAGGTGCCGAAGTAACCATGCACTACGATATTGATTGTGCTAATGTTTTTTTATCGCAGTTTATTGGCAATAAAAAAGTTATTCTTTTTCCGCCCGAGGAGTCTGAAAAAATTTATCACCACCCTTTTACCGTAAAGAGTTTAATAGACCCACAAAACCCCGATTACGAAAAGTTCCCCGCGCTGAAAAATGTAGTTGGTTATGAAACCATTTTAAAACATGGCGAAACATTGTTTATGCCATCTTGCTATTGGCACTATATGTATTACATGGATTTTAGTTTTGGGTTGGCAATACGCTCGCAAAACTCGCCAATTACGGCTGCAAAAGGAAGCATCAATTTAGCTACTCATTTTGTGGTCGACAAAGGATTGAATAAAATAATGGGACAAACATGGCATGCATGGAAAGAGCGCAGGGCTTATGAAAATGCCAAACAGTTTGAGCGGTAGTTTTTAGATAGTTGTTAAACTACATTAGTTCTTTTTCATCTTAGACTAAAATGACGCAGTTTTAATGCTGCAATAAAAACATAGAATGAAAAAATTACTGTTTTTAGTTTTACTAAGTATTTCATTAGTAGGTTTTTCGCAAAATGCCGATGCATTGATAGCATCTATGAAAAGCGGAAATTCATCGAGTGTTGCAAAACATTTCGAGCAAAATATTGAAATGACATTGCTTTCTAACACAGGCACATTCAGCAAGGCACAAGGCGAGGGTGTGTTGCGTAATTTTTTCAATAAACATACAGTAAAGGGATTTGAGGTAAGCCACCAGGGCACTTCGCCCGAGGGCGCAAAATACTTTGTTGGTTCACTGGCTACCTCTACCGGTTCTTATACCGTGTATTTGTTTGGAAAAAATGTGAGTGGCGTTTTTCTTATTCGCGAGTTTCGAATAGAAGAAAAGTAATTGCTTTTGTTTCCTTTGCTGCTTCAAATTTATTTATGCAAAATTTAATAGAAGCTGCCGTTATCAATGCCCTAAAAGAAGATGTTGAAGATCCGGCAGGTATTATTCCATCTGGCGACCACACCTCGTTGGCATCTATTCCATTTGCCAAAGCAGGAAGTGCACAATTGCTGGTGAAAGCCGATGGTGTTTTGGCTGGTGTAGAAGTTGCAAAAACTGTTTGCCGTTTAGTAGATGAGTCGCTTAAATTTGAAGGCATTCTTGCAGATGGTGTGGCAATAAAAAAAGGTGATGTTGCTTTCAAAGTTTATGGCGAGGTGAAATCCATTTTGCGTGCCGAGCGAGTATTGCTGAATTATATGCAACGAATGAGTGGTATTGCCACACACACCAAGCTGTTTGTGGATGCACTGGCAGGTACAAATACAAAAATTTTAGATACACGGAAAACCACTCCGGGGCTTCGTTTGTTCGAAAAATGGGCAGTGCGTATTGGCGGAGGTTTTAACCATCGTTTTGGCTTGTATGATATGATAATGCTGAAAGACAACCACATTGATTTTTGTGGAGGTATAGCTAATGCCATCGCTACGGTAAAAAAGTATCAGCATGAAAAAGGATTGCAACTGAAAGTAGAAATTGAAGCACGCACTTTAGATAATGTGCGCGAAATTATTGCTATTGGCGATGTACATAGAATTATGTTCGATAACTTTTCGCCCGAAAATGCAGCCGAAGGAGTAAAGATTGTAGGCGGAAAATTTGAAACTGAAATTAGCGGAGGTGTTACGCTACAAAATATTGGTTTGTATAAAAATGCCTGTGTTGATTATATTTCGGTGGGTGCATTGACGCACTCAAGTGTAGCACTGGATTTAAGTTTGAAGGCAATTTGAACTAATTATCAGAGTTAGTACTAAGTTTTGAGTATCGATAAACACATTCTCTCTCAGCTCCTAAGTCAGGTTATATGGATTAACAGTTTGAAATCTATTACACATTTTTATTGCCGTGATTACATGGCTATTGCTATACATCCAATAGGTCTTTAGGTTGAACACCCAATGCTTTTGCTATTGCACCCAAGTGTGATATGGAGGTATTTATTTTTCCGAGTTCTATCCTGTTTATTTGGCTTAATTCTATTTCGCATTGGTAAGAAAGTCTTGCCTGCGATAGCCCTCTCTCCATGCGTAATGCTCTTACTTTTCTTCCTACTGCCGTAATAAGTTTTGTATCTCGCAATTGTTTCGGCATACGCGAGATTGAGAACTAAGTGAAATTTTATATTAGGCAAATATGCCTAATTGCTATTTTTTCATTTCTCTTGAACCATCATTTATTTACTTTAAAAATTATGAGTTATGCAGACAATTCCCCACACAATTGCATTACTTACACTTGTCTTGGAGTTTTCTTCTGCGCAAGTGCTTATCAACAAAGAATGGGAGCAAACACACGGTGTGCCTTCTTCTGATTTCAATTATCAAACTTCAGTAAAAGACTATCAGAATAATATCATTATCATAGGTAACACTTATCACCCTGTTGATAAAGAAAATTTTTACTTGCTTAAATATGCTTCAAATGGCAATCTTCTTTGGAGTGTGGATATGGATGGAATAACAGCAGGTACTAAAGACTTCGGTATTGATGTTATCACGGACAGCAAAGGAGATATATATTGCACAGGCGTATCCTATGATACTTCAAACAACTCAAAAATTTACACCGCAAAGTTTAGTAAAGATGGAATAGTCCGTTGGCGAAGGGGATATATGGACAGCACCTACAATATGGGTTTGAATGCACCAGCGGATCTACTGGTTATTGGCAATAAATTATATGTTGCTGGTACCACTCAAAAAAGTTTGTTGAATCACGATGCGATAATTTTAGCTTACGATACATCCAATGGCAATTTTGCTTGGAAAGCAACCCGCGATGTAGGCAGTAGCTTAGACGGATTTGTGGGTCTTACTTCTGTTACCGGCTTTGGAACACAGGTAAAAGGCTATGGCTTCACCGGTTCGAGTTTTACCAACTGGAAGTACTTGACCAGTGCATACAATGCCTCAACAGGTACTGCAACTTCATGGGATACAACCTCTGCATCCACCGTGGGTTTCAGTTCGCTTGTAGATTTGATTAAAGACAAAAAAGATAACATGTACCTCATTGGCTTTATTGCAAAAGCTGCTGGTTGGGATTATGATATTAGGATAGTGAAATTCGACTCTGCTTTTACTAAAATCTGGGAACAGGATTTTACATGGACTAACAGCGATGATCGCCCTACCGCTATACGTTTTGCAAACAATAGCGAAACTGAAATTTACATTTCAGGTAAATCAAAACAGGTTATCGGTGGAAGCGCGCAAAGCGCAGTTCTCCTAAAACTCAATGCCGCAAACGGAAACAAAATTTGGGAATATAAGTTAGATGGTGCAGAATCAAGTTTTGAAAAGATTGTAGAAAACCCCGCAAACAGCAAGGTTTATGCAGTAGGAACGATTATAGAAAATGGTAAAAAACATTATCTAACTCAATCGTTTGATAGTAGCGGGCATCTGCTTTGGTCTCGCTCATTCCTCAAAGGCACTGAATCGGAAGGTAAAACCGTATTGCTACAGGATGATGGCGGCATAACCGTTTCTGGCAGAACTTTTGAAAGTGGTACTTGGAACTACACAACACTAAAATACAGGGAGTTTGAACCGTCCTCTGAAATTTACAAAAGTTCAAATGAGGATACAATGTATCTGAAAGGTCAAATAATAGTCAGTTTCAGACCTGAATTTGTTGATACTGCATTTGTGAACAACAAGGATAAGCATTTTGATGCTTTACCAAACGTAATCCCTGATTCAATAGTAACATTACTGAACAGTGCCTCAGATATTGCATTCAACAAATTAAAAGTTTGGAAAATCTATCCTGATTTTACAACAGACATGACAGAATCCATTTCACGACTTGG
>CAZYXR010000020.1:0-4771 GCA_964650845.1 uncultured Chitinophagaceae bacterium | reverse complement strand
TGTATTACAGCTTCCTGTTGACGTAAGTGTACCTTCAATTTGTAGCCTTTTAAATTCCTATCCATACAAGTTTTATATAGAATTTACTGAACCAAATTATTTGGTAAAGCTACTTAGTGCTCCAAACGATTCTTTATATCTCACAGATGACTTCTCCGGATTATATCCGACTGCATCTTTTCCAAACGCGAACATAAATATTGAACCGGCATGGGAGTTAACAACAGGAGATACAAGTATCAGAGTTGGGGTCTTTGATTCCGGAGTGAATTTTAGCCATGAAGATTTTCAAAACACCTCATCTTTCACAAAAGACTCTTATGGACATGGAACTGCTGTAGCTGCAATCATTGGTGCCAATAGAAATAATGGCAAAGGCGGAGCAGGCATAGCAGGGGGTGATTTCCAAATTGGGAATGAAGGAGTAAGATTATTTAACTATCGTGTAGGAATAAAAGATTTGATATCCCTTGTTACTATTGGAAATGCAATAGCCAACTCAACAACAAATAATAGCCTGCTTGGGAATAATCCCCTTCATGTAATGAATTTAAGTTGGGGGAGCATTATTCCTTACTTTTCTATTCAAAAAGGCGTTCTAAATGCCTTCAATAATGATGTTGTTGTAGTTTCGGGAACAGGAAATACAACTACACCTGGGTTTGCTTGTAACAACATCATTTATCCGGCAGCATCAAAAGATGAATGGGTATTGGCAACTGGCGCTAATGATAGCACTGGCAATAGGGTATTTCTTTCGCATTGCGGTCCAACGTTAGATTTTATTGCTCCGGGAGTGGAGAATCTTTACACAAGCCCGAGTATACTTTCTGATAGCACTTATACTGATTCATTAGTAGTTAATCCAGTAAGGCCCTTATGGGGAACATCTTTTGCGACTCCTCATGTTACAGGTTTGGCAGCCCTCATGCTTAGTTATGTCAACACTCACCCTCAAAAGCCAAACAATCTAAGCCCTGAAGATGTAGAGCAACTTATTCAGCTTTATGCTACTGATGTAAATACTGCTGGTAGGGACTTAGAAACTGGTTATGGAAGAATTGATGCAGGCAGAACTCTCTGGAACATCAAACTTCCTGAAAGAGAAGTCAAACATTACGATTTCAGCAGTCGTGTTGCACCTTATGAAGTGCCAACAATGACCCCAGTTGATACAATACTGAGAGAAGTTTATGTTACGTCTGATTTTATGGGTGAAGGCGAATATGAAGGTCTTGCACACTGCTACAGGTACAAAGTTTGGAGACCAGCTACTCACAATATAGGAAATAGAAACTTACTGAAATCATGGAAGAGAATTGTTACATCTACACTGTTACCCATTCTTGACGACACAATTGCAGACCCCAACATCAACTATTTTCCAAATGAATACGATATCTTTATTGACACCATTACAAAAACCTCTGCTGCAATGTATGGTTACACATACAAAGTTTTTGTGCAAAGCCTCGTAACTGGTTTGGTCGATACAATTTGGTATCCTGTAGGCCCTTCCGATACAGTAACATTCTCTTACACCCTTCTGATTTCAGATACAGGTTACACCTCCATCAAATCTACAGAAGATGATTTATCAATAGAGGTATATCCCAATCCTGCGAACAGTACTTTAAATTTGACACTCCACGGAATTATCGATGAAACTGAGATTAGCATTTTTGATATTGCAGGAAGAAAGACTAAAGAACCATTTCTTACATCTATACAAACAAACTGTATAGATATATCTTCCCTATCTTCGGGGTTCTATATCTTACAAGTTAAACATCGAAAAAAGTCATCTTCTGTAAGATTTATAAAACAATAAAAAAAATTCTACCATGCGAATCATTCTTTCAGTAGTATTCTATCTGTTAGTCAATAATACGAATGCTCAATCTTTTTCATGTCCTGTTAATGATAGCCTTGCGCTTTCCGCCTATCACCATGATGCACTTTTAATGACATTGAAGCGAACAGAAAAACTGCAATCAAGTTACAAAGATAGTGTTAGTATATACCAGCAACTAACAGACACCTTTATCAATGCATTCTCAGCCATTCTTAACAATCACACTATGCCTGAAGTCGATACGGTTACTCGCTTACTTAATATTCATATTTATCCCGAATATTTTTCTCTTCAATCATTCTCCGTCAATGCAGACTCTAACCAGACATGGATGAAACAATTGAGAAAAAATATCATTCCCACGGGTTTTCTCCCTTTAGATACTTTAATGTCTAAATATCAAGTTTCGATGGAAAGTTATGATGATGTCAATAATATATTTTTACGACATGACGTCATTTTTAAAACTGCCACAAAATGCAATACCGTTGCATTGTCAAAGAAGTTCAAAAAACTACAAGGCGTTTCATACAGCGAACCGCTTGTTTACCTGTCTTTTGCCGACCAAAAAGATATCATAGTTGATACCATAACACCTCAATTTGTTCAGCTAACTTTTTCCTATGGTTGGGGAGATTGCATTTTAGGCTGCATTGAAAAAAGATACTGGAAATTCCGGGTAAACTTTGATTGCTCAGTTACATTTATAAGTGCTTATGGCAGTCCGCTTTTTCCAATGACAGCCATCAATGAAACACAAAAGGAAAAATCAACAGTAGTTCTCCACCCCAACCCCGCCACAACACACTTCATCCTTAACACGCCCCACAACCTCATTGGCAACACACTCACCATCCACAACACCATGGGTCAGCAGGTCGCCACACATATAATACCACCTAACCATACCATACCCTTAGAGCAATTACCCAAAGGTATCTACTACATTCAAACCAGTTGCCAAAATACACCACTTAAAACTAAGCTCATTGTTAAGTAACTACTAAAAAGGCTGCATCCAACCAATGCAGCCTTTTTTATTTACCTTATAGTTTTGATTTTCGCTTGATTTGCTGGTAAACCTTTTGTTCTTGGCGTAAAAATTTTTGTAACTAAAAGATAATAGTAACAATTCATAAACTATCATTTATCAATCATCAATTAAAAGTGGAAATTCCTCAAAAAAAGAAAATACTGTTTGTCATCAATCCAATTTCGGGTGTTGCGCGAAAGGAGGGAATACCCGAAAAAATTGCACGGCACTTAGATTATGTGCAATATGATTTTACTATTCGCTACACGCAATATGCCGGACACGCAACCGAAATAACCAAAGAAGCGGTGGCTGACGGTTATGATGTTGTTTGTGCAGTAGGTGGCGATGGCTCAATAAATGAAGTAGCAAGAGGCTTGGTAAACACAGATGTTGCACTCGGCATCATTCCTTTTGGTTCGGGCAATGGTTTGGCTTCGCATTTGCAGATTCCACCGCGCGATGCAAAAGGCGCAATAAATGTTTTGAACAATTCAAAAACCGTGCTGATGGATGCCGTAGAAACCAATCGCGGTTATTTCTTTAGCTGCGCGGGTTTTGGCTTAGATTCCAGTGTGGCGCGAAGATTTAAGTATCACAAAATAAGAGGCTTTATGTCTTATGCGTGGGCGGTGGTAAGCGAGTTGTTTTTCTACTTCAAACCTTTTCATGCCAAGATAAAAATTGATGATGTGGAAATAGAGCGCGATTTCTATTTGTTCACTGCATTCAACGCCAATCAATATGGCTACAACTTTGGTGTGTTTCCATTTACAAGTCTTAAAGATGGCATTTTAGACATCATTGTAATTAAGGAATTTCCTTTGTGGAAACTGCTTTATATTTTCTTTTGCATGAGTTTCAAAAGAGTGGATTTGATTAAGGAAGCCGAAACGTATAGAGCAAAAAAAATTGTGATTGATGGCGACCCTAAAAGAGTGTATCAGTTTGATGGCGACCATTTTATTTCGCACGAACAATTAGAAATGGAAATTGTGCCGCAGTGCATAAAAGTATTAGTACCCGAATCGCTAAATTCGTTTTAAAACACAGGATGAAAAATTTAAAAAACACAAACGGAATTGTTTTTAGCACCGACCCGAATTTTAAATTTGAGCAAGACAGTAACGAGCAAGAAACATTGCCCGCAGCCGAGCAAAAATTGTATGTGCGATTAGATAGATTGAAGGGTGGAAAGGTAGCAACCGCAATAGAAAATTACATAGCCACCGATGCTGATTTTAACGCGCTTGCCAAAGAACTTAAAGCAAAATGTGGAGTAGGCGGCACGGCAAAAGAAGGTGAAATAATTCTGCAAGGCGACCATCGCGATAAAGTTGTAGGATTGCTTGCTGCAAAAGGTTTTGCGGTGAAGAAAAAAGGAGGATAGATTTTAAACTAATAACTCACCACCGAATGAATGTTACCGCTATAAGGCTCAATCAATTTCTTGCCGGCTAAAAATTCCAACTCCATTACAAAAGCGAATCCTGCAATGTTGCCGCCTTCCATTTTTATCAATTCGGCTGCTGCGCGTGCAGTGCCTCCCGTTGCCAATACATCATCATGAATCAATATGTTTTCATTTGCCTTTACAAAGCCTTGATGCAATTCAACCGTGGCACTTCCATATTCTAATTGATACGAAAACTCTACTGTTTTGCCCGGCAGTTTCCCTTTTTTTCTTATTAAATGAAAAGGTACATTTAACTCTTGCGCCAGTAAGATGCCAAATAAAAATCCACGACTTTCAACACCTGCAACTGCATCAATTTTTGCACCCGAAATGGTAGCTTGTTCTGCCATTTTTTTTACAACACTTTTGCAAACTTCCGGATGCAGAAATAAGGGTGTGATATCTTTAAACAAAATACCTTCTTTTG
>CAZYXR010000019.1:462-41836 GCA_964650845.1 uncultured Chitinophagaceae bacterium | reverse complement strand
GGTTTCGCGTAAACTTTCTTACTGCAAATTCTATTTTTTCAACCGGTACAAATTGCACCGGAATATTTTCTTGACGCGCCTTTGCGGCTATCACATTCAAATCTTCACCATGAGCAGTTTTTAGCAGCATTATTTTATCAATCTGCCTACCGCTATTCAATGCCTCTAAAATTGGCTTTCTACCAAAAATGCAATATTCTTTTTCCATTTCTATGCAGTTGTTTTCTTACTCAAAATGCTCCTCGCAATCAATAACATCGTTTCAAAAAAAATGCCTTTCGTAAAAGCGAAAGGCATTTTGATATTCTTTTAAAAAACGGTTATTTTTTCTTAGCCGCTTTGGGTTTATATTTCATGTTGTTGCCACCTTTGAATTTGTTTCCTTTCGGAGACCCGATTCTATCCATTGCGCAACGGAATCCCAATTCGCTTGTTCCGATATTGGCATCTAAGAATCTGCGAGTAGCAGGAGACATGTAGTAAGCGCGGTCGTTCCAACTGCCACCTTTTACTACTCTTGCATTATCATCAATCAAAGATGTAACTCCGAATTTGTACATATCTGCCGCATCGCCATTACGTGAATTTTCATCACCGTCAATGTAGTTGCGCACATCGCCTCTGCGGTAGTTTCTGCGGTTAGCAGCTTCTTCTTGTGTTACTTGAACATAAGACAAAGCACCCAATGAGTCTTTTACCGGATTGCCATCCGGGTCAAGTTCTTTGTGTTTGAAAATATTTCCGCGGAAAGAACGAAAATCGTTTGCATCGGTAGAAGTCATTGGACGATACACATCCAAAACCCACTCGCTTACGTTGCCAGCCATGTTATACAAACCAAAATCGTTTGGCACATAAGATTTTACCGGAGCAGTAATATCTGCATTGTCATTCAACTTACCTGCAATACCCATGTTGTCGCCTCTGCCACGTTTGAAGTTGGCTAAGAACTCGCCCTGAAATCCACCAGCTTTAGGGAAACGTGTGCTTGTTCCGTTCCACGGGTAAATTTTACGATCGGTAATACGCTCTTCGTTTTTAGCAGGTTGGTTGCCTTGCAAGGCCAAAGCTGAGTATTCCCACTCGGCTTCTGTTGGAAGGCGATACTTTGGCAACATGATACCGTCATCCATGCGCACCGCACGTGTGCCATTTCCATTCGGATTCAAATCTTTTTTAGGTTTTTTTCCTTGTGCACCTTCGTATTGACCAACTAAATAAACTTCAGTATCGAAGTGGTCGGCACCTACTTGGCTTGGGTTTTCGGCAAGAATACCTTTACCGATAAGAATGCGCTCGTTTACACGGTCGCTTCTCCATGAAGCAAAATCGTTGGCTTGATTCCAGTTTACACCTACTACCGGATAGTAGTTGTATGCCGGATGGCGGAAGTAATATTCAACGTAAGGTTCGTTGTATGCCAATTCATCGCGCCACACCAAAGTATCGGGAATTGCTTTGTTTACAACTTCTGGAAATTCGTTGCCAAACACACGCACCATCCAATATAAATATTCGCGATAGTGAACGTTTGCAATTTCTGTTTCGTCCATATAGAAAGATGAAACTGTTTCTCTGCGCGGAACACTGTGATATTCATACATCACATCATTTTCTGTTTGTCCCATTACAAAGGTTCCACCTTCTACCAATACCAAGCCTGGTCCTGTTTCTTGACCTTGATATTTTACAACTTCAAACCCCCCGTTTTTAGGGTCGTTGTAGTTCCATCCTGTTACAGATGATTTTTCTTTTTTGCAAGAACTCATGTAAGCCATTGTTGGTATTGCAATCAACAAAGCTGTTTTGATGAGGTTATTTCTCATTTGTTTTCAATTTTTAAAGAAGGTTGCTAAAATAGTTTTCTATTTCAATAATCAAAAATTCAAAATAGTTGGACACGCCAAATATCCTCTATTATTTTTATTTTCCAATGAATTATCGTCTCCGGCAAGGTTAAAAGTGAAGGTAATTTCGTGTGTGCCACCTGTGCGGTTTACCAATTTACTTACAGGAAAATCGTAGCTGTAACCCACGCGCCACTTACCTTTTTTGAATCCAACTACAAAAATCATTGATTCTGCATTGTTCAAAGCGTATCTAAATTGCCCTCCAAAATAAATCATTTCTACTCCCACTAATAAGCCTCCATTTATTTGTACATTTTGCCCTTGATTTGCCAATAGAACGTTGGGCGATAGGTAAATATTGCGTCTGGGGTTCTTTGATTTTAGTGGAAAACTACCACCAAAATGGGCTGTAAAGCGCAATGGCGAACGCGCTTCGATGGCATTCGAGAAATTTTCTTTTGTCATTATCATGTTATTTACGGCAAAACCGAAATAAAGTTTTGAAGTAAAAATCACAAAGCCTGCACCTAAATCGCCACGGTTGGTAGAAAGACGTTCGGGTGTTGGTTCGTTGGTTTGGTTGAGCTGACCGCTGCTATTGAAAAAACCCGAATATGGGTCTATCATATCTCCAAACTGTAGTTCATTCCATTTAAGCCTGCGATGGATGTAAGTTCCTTGAACGCCAATTTTCATTGCCGCTTTGCGCGAAAACTTTATTTGAGGTGCAAAAGAAACAGTAACTTGATAGTTAGAAAACAAATTGTTCATCATTTGGTCGGCAACTAAAAGTAAACCCACACCACTGCGAGCTGCATCAATGTGCATATCGAACGAAGCCATATAAGTAGTGTAGCCACCATTGAACCCGTTGCCCATACCCGCCCACTGATTGCGGTAAGCAGCCGAAACGCGAGGACCGTAAGAAATACCTGCAAGCGCTGGGTTGAGATATAATTGAGACGAATAAAACTGGCTCATCACAACATCTTGCGCTACAACATTTGCAAAGAAACAAACACTCAAAAGCGTTAATGCGCTATATTTACAAGCCAACTTAGATATGCTTTGAAAAAACTGCATAGTAATCGGCAAAACGCTTATTTGGTTTTGATGTTGTTTTGCAGCAAAAAAATAGTTTAAAAAAACACGCATTTGTGGAACAATAAAACAAACCCTTTGCCGTTTTTGCCTCGTCTTTAAATTTTTGAATGAACTGCCAAAAGTAATTATTGATATGATAAACAGATTTCTTTACACTAAAAACATTCTAACCTTGCTTGCCACGATTGTACTATGCAGCGGCTTGGCAGCAGCACAAGAAATAAGTGTACAGTTAAAATGGGCAACAAAATATAGCCGCATCGAAACAATAAATGGCAATTTTGAAAGAGTCAGTTTTGAAGGAGCCAATCACCTTGAAGAAAATAATTTTTACCCCTCGTTTGGCAAAATGTTTGATGTAAAAAGTGCTGTAAAGGCAGAAATTAAAAATGCCACTTATGAGCCAATTGAAAACTCGCTGATAGCAACGTTATCTTCGCTAACAGAAACCCCGAAAATAAGTGTTGTAAATGCACGAGCTGCCGCGCGCAATGTTGCTATTGTTTCTATCGTACCTTTCAGAAAAAACCAAACTACCGGAGCAACCGAAAGGTTGAAACAGTTTACTTTGGTTTTAAGCGCTTCAAATGAAGTTGCCAATCAAGCCAATGCTGCTCGTGGCGCAAATAGCTATGCGCAAAATTCTGTTTTAAAATCGGGTAACTGGCATAGAGTGGCAGTGAGCAATTCGGGCATTCATAAACTCACTTACAGTTTTGTAAAATCTAAATTGGGTGTTGAGCCTGCAAACATTACTTTTTCAAGTTTCGGTGTGTTTGGTAATTACAATGGTTTGTTGCCCGAAATTGCAGGACAAACACCAAATTGCGATGACTTGCAAGAAGTGCCCGTTTACATATCCGATAAAAACGGCAATGGTAAATTTGATAATGATGATTATGTATTGTTCTTTGGTCAAGATGCCCACACATGGCAGTATCTGGGCGATGGCAAACCTTTCACTCACACCAAGCATTTGTATTCCGATAAAAATTATTATTTCATCAGCACCACTCACGGCACAGGAAAAACCCCAGTGGTTGAAAACAATCCTGGCGTTGCAAGTTTCACGGTAACAGATTTCAACGATTTCGCATTTCACGAAAAAGACGAAAAAAATTATTTGGAATCGGGACGATTGTGGCTTGGCGACAGAATGAGTGCTACAAAAACAAGCGTGGATGTAAGCTTCAACTTCCCAAATATTATTAGTTCATCTACTGTAACCATTGTTTCTGCCGCTACCGGCAGGTCAACCGTTACCACATCCAGTGGCGCAGTGGTATTGAAAGTGAACCAAAACGGCAATCAAATTTTTCAGCATAGTTTTTCGGGTGTAGGCGGTGGCAGCTATGGCTCTGCGGCAAACTACGCAGCTACTACTACTAATATTGTTGCTACAAACGATGATATAAAACTAACCTACAACTATTCAAGTTTTGATAATGCTGCCGAAGCAATGATTGACTATGTAGAAGTAAATTGCTTGCGGGCACTAAAAATGAGTGGCAGCAATTTAGTTTTTCGAAATGTTGCTTCTATTGATAATGGGCGCATTTCAGAATTTCGAATCAGCGATGCCGGAAATGCAATAGTATGGGATGTAACAAACCCTTTTGATGCAAAACTGCAATCAACAAATGTGCAATCTGGTTATGTTGCTTTCAATGCTTCTACATCTACTTTAAAAGAATTTGTAGCATTTAATGTTGATGGCAGTTTTTCGGAACCCGAGTATGTGTCGCCTGTTGCCAACCAAAACCTCCACGCGGTTGGCGATCCAGATATGATTATTGTTACACATCCTGACTTTACAGATGCCGCAAACAATCTTGCCGCGTTCCATAAACAACACCAAAATATAGATGCTTTTGTGGTAACACCACAGGCCATTTACAACGAATTCAGCGGTGGCAAACAAGATGTTTCTGCTATTCGCAATTTTATGAAAATGTTGTTTGACAAGGCAGCGGGCGATACTAACTTAACACCCAAATATTTATTGCTTTTTGGCGATGGAAGCTTTGATATGGTAAACCGAACGAGTGCTGGAGATGCGAACTTTATTCCTACTTTTCAAAGTCATGAATCATTGGCCGAAACTGTAACTTTTGTAAGTGATGACTATTTCGTGTTGTTGGAAGATGGCAAAGGAGGAACCACATTGCGCAGTAACGACTTGTTGGATGCTGCCGTGGGTCGCTTGCCGGTTTCTACCATTGATGAAGCAAATGGCATTGTAGAAAAAATAATTACTTATAAATCGCCCGCCTCGTTAGGCAATTGGCGCAATACTTCAACTTTTATTGCCGATGATGGAGACTATAACATCCATTTAAGAGATGCTGATGAAATTGCCGAATTGACAAGACAAAAATACCCCGTTTATAATTTCAATAAAATATATTTAGATGCATACCAAATGGTGAATACACCGGCAGGTGCGCGATACCCAGATGTAAACACTGCCATCATCAACGCAATGAACAAAGGCTCGCTGATAATGAATTACGTTGGTCATGGTGGTGTAAACAACTGGGCACATGAGCGGGTCTTCAACATGAATGATATTCAACAGTTTAAAAACAAAACCACTTTGCCGCTTTTTGTTACAGCCACTTGCGAATTCAGCAAATTCGATAAAAGTGGAGGGCAAACAGCCGGTGAGGTTTTGATAAACAATCCTCATGGTGGTGCCATAGCTTTAATTACCACTGTGCGCTTGGTATATTCAAGCCAAAACAGAAACCTGAACGAAGCTCTTTTCAACTATATTTTTGAA
The DNA here is from genome assembly GCA_964650845.1 of uncultured Chitinophagaceae bacterium. GTDB lineage: Bacteria > Bacteroidota > Bacteroidia > Chitinophagales > LD1 > UBA7692. The sequence goes on along the minus strand of CAZYXR010000019.1, from coordinate 36,100 downwards.
CCTTACCACGGTCGCATTCCTACAATGGGCGAGTTATTAAGTGCCGCCAAAAACAGCATCAATAAAGATGCAAATAACCGTAAGTTTTTATTGCTTGGCGACCCTGCATTAAAATTGAACTACCCGCAGCTGAACGTTGTAACTACCGAAGTAAACGGCAGCCCCGCAGGCATGAACAACGACACCCTAAAAGCACTTCAGCAAGTAACAATAAAAGGCGAAGTGCGCAACTGGAACGGATCGGTAGCAACAGATTTTAATGGTGTTGTTTTCCCTACTGTATTTGATAAAATTTCCACCCTTACTACTTTAAAAAACACCGGCACAAGCTCCAAACGCGATTTTCAAATTTATCGCAATACATTATTCAATGGCAAATCGAGCGTAACCAACGGTGAATTTAATTTTAGCTTTATTGTACCAAAAGATATTGACTACCAAATAAACAAAGGGCGCATAAGCTATTATGCCGATAATCGTGCAGATGTTGATGCGCATGGATTTGAACACGACATCAATGTTGGCAGCAGCATAGATTCAGTAGGGTTTGACGATGAAGGACCCAAGGTTACTTTGTTCATGAATGATGAAAGATTTCGCGATGGTGGCATTACCAATTCCGACCCTAATTTGTTGGCATTATTGGAAGATGATTATGGCATCAATCTTGGCAATGGATTGGGGCATGAACTTACTGCTGTGTTAGACGAAAATTCTGCCAAACCAATTGTATTGAACGATTACTTTGAAAGTGAGCTAAACAACTATCGCAAAGGAAAGGTGATGTATCCATTTTACAAGTTAGAAGATGGCGAACACACCTTAACTGTAAAAGCGTGGGATACACAAAACAACTCTGCCGAAGCCACCGTTACATTCATTGTTGGCACTTCGCCAAAATTGGTGTTAGATAAAATTTTGTGTTACCCGAATCCCGTTTCGCAATCGGCTACTTTTTCGTTTGAACATAACGCAGCCGACCGACCATTGGATGTGAGTGTAAAAGTCTATTCATTGAACGGAAGCTTGGTGCACGATATTGAACAAAGCATCACACCATCGGGCTTTCGCGAAACCGGAGTGAAATGGGATGCCGGAAATGTGATGCACGGAGTGTATATCTATAAAGTTACCATAAAGGATGAAGATGGCAATATTGCCAGCAAGAGCGATAGAGTGGTGGTAATTAAATAGTTGAGCGTTGTTGGGTGAGGGTTGAGAGGTTGGAAATAAATTTTGTTTTTCTATTCCACTCAACCCTCACCTCCCACCTCAAAACTCAATTTTGCACCACGTGCTATACAATAAAATACCACTACGTGCGTTTCATTGCCTCAATTGAAAAGAGTTTCTATTAAAAGTAATTATTTTGCAACCGAATTTCTTCTACACCATGTATAAATTTCAATTCTCAGTTTTGACGCTAAGTGTGTTTTTTTCAATTAACGCATTTGCCCAACCTAATATCAAAATCAATACGGTAACTACCGCCATGCCATTCCTGAGGGTGAATGCCGATGCGCGTGTAGGCGGCATGGGCGATGTTGGTATTGCTACCACACCCGATGTTAACGGAGCCTATTTGAATGCCTCCAACATGGCTTTTAACGAAAAAGACTTTGGCGTAGGCGTGTGTTTTACACCGTGGTTGAGAAGTTTGGTAAACGACATTTACCTAACTACACTAACCGGATATGGAAAAATTAAAGATAAAAGCGGTAAAGGCGAGCAGGCAGTAGGTGGCTCTATTCGTTATTTCTCATTAGGAAATATTCAATTCACAAACGACCAAGGGCAAGAAACAAGCCAGTTCCGCCCAAATGAGTTTGCAATGGATGTGTTTTATGCACGTAAGTTGGCCAAAACATTTTCGTTGGGTGTGGGTTTACGTTTTATTTACTCAAATCTTGCTGGCGGCCAAAGCGATGGAATGGGCAATGTAATTGGCCCGGCAATTGCAGGAGCCGGAGACATAAACTGGACATGGAGACAAAACTTTAAAAAAGACGGGCAAAAAATGAGCCACGATGTGGCTGTGGGTATGAATATTTCCAACATCGGAAACAAGGTTTCTTATACCAACAGTCAGGTAAAAGATTTTATTCCAACCAACTTAGGCATCGGCTTTAATTATGGTTTGAATATTGACCCCAAACACACTGTTAGCTTTGCTTTCGATATAAACAAATTGATGGTTCCATCGCCCGATACAGTTGATAAAAATGCAAATGGTGTTTACGACTTCCGCGAAAAATCTGTTGCATCCGGCATGTTTACTTCGTTTGGCGATGCACCGGGCGGGTTTGGAGAAGAAATGCGCGAGTTTACCTTTGGCGTGGGTGCCGAGTATATGTACAACAAACAGTTTGGCGCGCGCTTCGGATACTTTTATGAACCAAGCAGTAAAGGCGGCAGGCAGTATGCCACAGCGGGTTTAACTGTAAAATACTCTATTGTTGGTCTTAATTTTTCTTACCTCATACCAACTTCTATCAATCGCAGCCCATTGGATAACACATTGCGATTCTCCTTAATTTTTGAATTTAACAAAGGCGGCTTAAAAGGTCAGCCAAACGGAGTTTCATTGATAGATGACGAACCTAAAAAAGAGAAGAAAAAGAAATCGAAAGGCGATGATGTGCCTTTGCCTGCCGATACGCAATAAGATAAGTTTATCTCACCTAAAAAGGCTGCATGAATGCAGCCTTTTTGCTTTTACAACAGCATTACAGAATTTGCCTACTTGTTCAAACCTTACCTGAATCCCTTACTTTGTATGGCGCTGATAGAACTAACAGCAGCTCTGCCAATTGTTTATTGTATAGATGTAACGCTTGTTGAATAAGCAACTTCTACGCATTCATTTCCTCTAAAGCAATCTGTGTTTGTGATTTAACTTCTTCTGAAATTCAAGTTTTCAAATTTCTCTCCCTCTGAATCTCCCTCTAGAAGGAGATAATTGGATGAATTTCCGCAGAAAACTAATACTGCCACTATACCACCACAAACTCGGAATCACCTCAACAAACTGCATGAAGCAATACGAGAACTCGTAATACTTCTAAATATCCCGTAGAGCCATTACCGAAACTCGTAATGCCTCTACGGTTTCCAATTTCAAACCATGAAAAAATAAACTTCTTTCACACAGCAACCCGAAAAAACATCAAAAAAAAAGGCTGCTCAATAGAGCAGCCTTAGAAATTTCAAAACCAAGATATTATCTAAGCAAGGTTAATGAGCCTTGTTTTCTTCTTTCAATTTTTTCTCCTGGGCGAGCAGCGTCTTCTTCGTTGTAAATAATGAAGTAAGTGTAACTGCCGGCAGGCTGTGGCGTACCTTTGTAGCTGCCATCCCAACCTTCAGGAATATCGTGTGCAAGTTGCCCCCAACGATTGTAAATACGGAATTCTTTAACCTCTGGTGCGTAATTTGAAACTGGGAAGAAGCGATCGTTCTTACCATCACCATTTGGCGAGAAAACATTCGGCATCACAGTTTTAATAGCAACGTAAATAAAACGTGTAGCATCTGCAAAACACTCGTTGTTGCCGCCAGCATTGCGCACGCGCACTAAATAATTTGTGTGAACGGTAGGCGCTGCATTAGGCGATGGGCAATCTGCGCAACTCAACCCTGTGCTTGGAATCCATTCGTAAGTAGGAACATCAGCATTTTGGGTAGTTACATCCAATTGAACACTTTCTCCTAAATTCAAGAAAATAGTATCTACAGAAGGAGCAATACTTGCCTGAATTTGTAATGGTTCGTGCACATCAACTGTGTATGTATCAACACAGAAGTTAGCATTGCGCACTACAACAGTGTAAGTACCATTATCTAAACTATCAAAGGTTAATGAATCTTGATAAACACCACCATTAAACGAATACTGATAAGGGGCATTGGTAGCATTGGTAGGCACTAAAGTAATTTTACCATCGGCAAAAGGACCAAAACAAGAAGTTGAATCTACATCAAATGTAAACTCATCCGGTTTTGCAGGAGCAATGGTATAAGTTCCCGCTACAATGTCGCAACCAGCTGCGTCTTTTACTCTTGCTGTGTAATTACCTAATGGCAAATTGATAAACTGCCCAGTACCATTACTAAATGAATCTACACCGTTGCTTACAACAAATTCAAACGGTGGTGTGCCACCGGTAGCCGAGAATGTTAAAGTACCATCGTTTCTACCAAAACAGATATTTGGCGTTCCAGCAAGTGCCGAAACATTTATTGATGGCGGCTCAGATATAGTTCTGTTGCCGGTAGCTTGACAGCCATGCGCATCGGTAACTGTAAAGAAGTAATTTCCAGGAGCTAAATTAACAGCCGAATCGCCAGATTGAGTAACCGTTGGCGACCACTGGTAGCTGTATGGAAGCGTTCCGCCAGATGGGCCAGCAGCAACAAAACCAGTATTTGGTTGATTGCATTTTACATTTGATGCTACCGGATTTACCACTAAAGCATCGGGGTTTGTAACCGTATAAGATTCTGTAGTTTCGCATTGATTGGCATCGCGAATAGTTACAGAATAAGTGCCGGGCACTAAACCGGTTTTCAAAGTATCGTTGCCCGGCAAAACAGGATTCCAAGTATATGTGTAAGGACGAGTGCCACCTAATGGCTGCAAAAGAATAGAACCATCAATAGCATTGTTACAAGAAACATTATCGAACACAGCGTTTGGCTGTAAAGAATCTGGTGCAGCAATTACCGCTTGAGTTGTTGCCACACAACCGTTTCTATCGGTAATAGTTACTGTATAAGTTCCTGTTGCAAGGTTTATTGCCCAGCTCGAATCTTGAGCAGGAGTAGTTGACCACTCATAATCAAATGGACCTAAACCGCCCACACCATTTGCCCATGCGTATCCATTTACACTATATGAACAAAGGTTGTTTCCTACTGTTCTAATCTCTGCAATAAAAGTATCGCTTTGAACAATTGTAACATTGGCAACAGAGAAACATTGGTCTGCTCCGGTAACTGTTACGCTATAAGTTCCGGCACAAAGATTTGATGCGCTGTTGGTAGTGCTTCCCGTGCTCCAAAGGTAAGTAAACGGAGCAGTACCATTAAAGGCTCTCACACTTGCAAAGCCATCGCAAGCAGCATAGCATGAAGTTCCTTTACTGCTATCAACAAAAGCAATTAAGCCGGTGCCCGGTGCCACAAATGCCGAACCCACCACTGTGCAACCCGAAGGCTGTGAGGTTACAGTTACAGTATATGTACCAGCTAAAATGTTGTTCAAATTAGCAGTTACCGAAGCAGTGCTATCATCCCACATGTAGGTATATGTGCCTTGTGGCAATACATTGGTAGTTATTGAACCATTGTTGCCGCAATCTGCATTTACGGTAGTGAAAGTAACAGTAGGTGTTTCGCTAACTGTAACGGTAATGCTATCGCGCGAAGTACACTGACCGTTGGCACTTGTGCCGATAACTGTGTAAGTAACCGTAGATGTTGGTGAAGCAACCACCACACTATCGGTAGTAGAACTTAAACCAAATGCTGGAGACCAGTTGTATGCATCTGCACCAGTTGCTGTTAAAGTAATGTCGGTTCCTGTGCAAAGCACTGTAGGTCCTGTAACATCAACATTAGGTTGCGGAACCACACGTAAGAACACCGTTTTATAAGGTGAATATCCGCAGCAGTCCGAGAAAATTCTTAATCTAACTTGGTATTCGCCTGCTGTGTTAAACACCAATCCATTGAATGTTTGATATTGAGGACCAGTATAGGTAGAAGGTGTAAGTGCACCGCCAAAATCCCAATCGTAGCTTGTTGCACCCGGAATTACCGCCTGAAAGCTGGTAGGTTGCCCAGCACACACAAAATACGAATCAACACCAAATGGAGTAGCCGAAGTTAAAATATCTGGAACGAAACTTGCCTGATCAATAGCAATGTTTACAAAGCCTGTATAGTTGTCATTATCAAATGAAATGTCTTTTCTGCCGATAAGCGTATAGCTTGTATTAGCAGGTGTTGAATTTGCAGTAGATGGGGTTGAATTTGCACCAAAACTCCAGTTGCCCTGCAAACCTTGTTGATGCCCAAAAGTTACTTGTGTATTGGTACAGCTTGTGTTCGATACATTTATTACTTGCTGCACAGCAAGGTTGAATAAAGTGTCGGCAGAAGCAAAAGCCACTCCACCATCAAAATACACTCTGCGGTTTAAGCCTGCCTGGCCATTACCACCAGATCCACCTTGCCCGCCATTACCACCTTTACCACCATGCCCTGTTGGTGATGAATCGCAGCCGCTGGTAGTTCCATTGCCACCTGCTCCACCGTTGCCTCCTGCACCGCCTGCACCACCATTGCCACCTGCACCCGCTGCACCTACTGTAATATTTGACTGACTAAAATTACCTGCTGCTCCATTAGTAAAGGCATACACGCCAAAAGCAGAGCCTCCGCCAAATCCACCTACTCCTCCAGTGCCACCAGTAGCACCACCACCGCCACCGCCACCACCACCGCCATCGGTGTTAGCTGCTGCACCACCTGCACCACCACCACCACCGCCAGGCAATCCATCACCTCCAGTAGTACCATTGCCACCTTGCGCACCCGGCACAAAAAACCCTGAAACAAAAGTTCCTTGTGGTCCTACCGCTCCGCTACTACCAGGAGTGCCATTGGCTCCGTCTATTCCCGGATATGGGATAGTACCTTCAAAAATTCCAATAAAACCATTAGCACAAATTAATGCGCCATCACCACCTTGCCCTCCGGCTCCGCCACCATTTTGACCAGGTTGTCCGGCTTGTCCACTACCTCCACTGCCAAGAAACACACCTCCACCGCCTCTACCACCAGTTCCTCCGCAGCCAGATACTCCACAACCTCCGGTTGCTCCGTTTCTGCCCGAGGCAGAATTACCACCAGGCCCTGCCGTGCCTTGCGTACCTACTGCACCTACAGCACCTAAACCTGCATTGCCTGCTATAATTTGTGTTCTTACAAAATCATAGTTTGAGCAATTGGTTAAATGCACTCCATAAGTTGAAATGCCCGCTCCGGTAGAAAGTGGTGCATCTGCTGTTCTGATAGTAATATCTTGAAAACGAACATAGCTTGCTGAGTTAAGATAAACAGCTACAATACGCGGTGCATTTGGTAAGCCTTCAACATTATTAGTTCCTCTGAAAATTTCAGTAATGCCCGGCTGGCTCGATTTTGTCCATGTGTTCGGGTCGTAGCCACCTTCAATAGTAGTATAACTTGAAATGCCTGTGATAGCTGTATCTGTTGCATACACACCCACTGCCAGTTTCAACCAAGAGTTGTTGCATCTTGCTTTGCCGATTGCATCGCCCAAGTTGGTAGGGCTTAGTTGTGTTCCATCACCTGTGCCTGCTGTTGTTACATATATAACATTGCAACTTGCACTTGGCGGTGGAGTGTTGGATGTAACAGTGATAGGTGTAGGGTCGCTGGTGCAGCCTGCATTATCGGTTGCTACCACTTCGTAAGTTGTAGTTGTAGTGGGCGAAGCAACTGTGCTTGCGCAATTGGTGCAACTTAGCCCACCCGCTGGCGACCATGTAAAATTGGCTGCCGAAACACTGCTTGCGGTAAGCAACACAGAACCCCCCGAACAAATTGTAGCCGTGGCAGGGAAAATAGTAACAACCGGTTTTGCATTTACGGTTACTACCAAATTGTCTGACGAAGAACATCCATCGGTATATTCTAAAGAAACTGTATAAACTGTTGTTGAAACAGGCGAAACAGTGATAGTTGCTCCCTGATAAGTATTTACACCATCACTCCAAGTATAAGCAACGCCATTTGTGGCGTTTGTAGTAGCCGTAAGCGTGGCCGATTCGCCTTGGCAAATCAACTGGTCTTGTCCGGCTTCAACCGGAGGATTAGGATTGGGCTGAACAACTACCGAATAATTATAAATGTTGCTGCCTTTGAGCGGACAAGCGTTATCTTCTACCTTTACTGTAAAATTATAAGTGCCGGGTGTGATGGTTGTTGGCGGAGTCCAAGTAAAAGTACCCGTTGGGCGATTTCCGCCACTTGATGTGAAACTTGCACCTGTAATTGCATTGTTCCATGAAATGGTAACAGTATTTGCCGCATCTACATCGGCACTATTTACATTAAAGCTTATTTGCGCACCAGCACAAATAGTATCGGAAAAAGAAGTTGTGCCGTTAATACCGCTTGCTGTTGGCAAATTGTTGTTACAGTTAATAATAGTAAACTGCATATCGCGGGTAACCGAGCCAATCAAAACCCCATTGCGGTATTCATCAACTTTTACTGCCGACACGCCCGTTTGTTGTTGTGTTGGCGTAAAAGTAATATCTCCGGTTACTGCATCAATATTAAATCCGCTTGCCGTAGATATGGGATTGGCTGCACTAAATCCTGAAGCATAAGAAACCGGTGTGCCTTGTGTATTATATGCAGTGGTGAACGAAAACACTAACGAATCTCCATTTGCATCTACCACACCATGATTGTAATTAACTGCGCTGTTTACACAATAAAAAGGAACGGGGTCATTTAAAAACTGAGGTGAACTATTGCATGGAGAAAGGGTGTTATCTAAACGAGTTTCAATGTAAGTACCTTGGTTTGAAGGGTTGCTGAGTGTGTTTATAGAAGCATTTCTGCAACACAAATCCCAACTTAAAATCCAATCGTTTCCACAGCCTGCCGGAATATTGATTGTTCCTTTATAATCAATTCTTTGAACACCATGTGTGCCGCTGGAACTGGTGCAACTTGAAGTAACGCCCGGGCAATTCGAGAAAAGAGGAATTTCGGTTGGCCCTGCTACTCTGCTTAGCGTAACATTACTATTGATACCGCATTGCGCTGAACGATAGTTAATGTTGATTGATGTTTCGGGATTTACACCTTTACAATCTCTGTACATTGTAAAAAACACATCGTACCTTCCTGGCGAAACACAAGAGTAGGTGATGTTGGACCCCATTACGTGGGTGGCGAAAGTGTCTTTTACAGAAAGCAACATCAGCGTTGCAAAAAAGAACACATTCAGGTAGCGTAAAGACTTGTTTATCATACTATGTTTTTAATCAGCGTGCGCGAAAGTAAAAGGTTATCTCAATTTTTTTGCACAAAAGACGAGTTTGCTGTCTTATTCGTTGCGCTGCTATCAATTTTGTTTATTGATTTGCGCCCGTTTTAGGCTGTTAATAGTCGGTTTGCTGTGTAAAGTATTCGCATTTGATTGATTAACAGCCTCATCATAAATTTGTTATGAAACAGAATATTATTCTTTGGGCACTTTTGCAAGAGTTGATTGGTTGGATAATAACCGCCTCTGTTGCCTATGTGTTATTGTTGCCCATTATTGAAAAAATAGACTACAATTACTTGATTGAAAATGGGCTGTTTATTGCAGTAGGCATTACCTATTTGCGCTACTTTATTTTTTTCAATTCTATCAGTTTTTTACAGCCCAATTGGGTGCGGTTTGTGTTGTTTACAGCCAATTGGGTGTTGTGGGTTTACATACTTAACAGAGTAGAAATGCTGTTGCAACTGTATGACGAGTTTGATGTGATTGATTTTGGAATGCCGCATAACGCACTTTCGTATAGCGAGCAAAGAACACTGTTGGAATATTTGTACAAAGAAATTTTGTTCATCGGCATTGTGTCTTTAACAGCAATTGCCTTGTTGAATATTCGCATTATTGGTGCTTACTGGCGAGTTGCCAAGGTAAGGTTCACCCAAAGAATGCAAAGCTAAACCAAACAAAAAATGCCCAATGACAATTCATTGGGCATTTTAGCTATTGGAAGAAACACAGGCAATTAAAAATCCTTTACGTTGGTGTTCTTTTTGTAAGCTTCGGCATCTTGCCAACTGCTTTCTACTGTAATATCGAAACGTAAAAACTCGTACTGCTTTAAAGTGAAAGTTACATCGCGCACCAACCATTGATACATAGTTACGCCATCAACCGTGCGCTCGTTGGCATGCTCGCCAAATTTGAACTTCATGATAAACTTCATTTGCTCGAAATCTTCTTTGGGGCCTTCGGCAAAGACTTTATAAAAACGATTATCGTCATTAAAAATGTAGGCAAGTTTGTTCAAGCGCACGTTGCCGATATTTAAAGCATCGCCTTTAAGCACAAAAGCATTTTTTACATTTAAAGTGCGGTCTTTAATAAACTCCAATTTTTGGCCATCGCGGTAAGCCGAGTCTAATTTTGAACCCCAATAAATATCGCGGAAGTCGTTTACAGATGCACCATCTTTTGACTGTGCCGAAACGAACATTGTTGCCGGAATTACTAAAAGGGAAAGCAATAATTTTTTCATTTTTTGAATAAATAATGTTGAATGATTGAATGCGGCAAATGTGTGTGGTTTAATTGCTGTATGCAACTTTGATTTGTTAAGCATGGGTGTTTTTGTGTGGATAAGTGTGTAGGATAAAGGAAACATGACACATCTATCAACTAAAAAAATGGAGTTATTTCTTAAATGCTTTGGTGGCGGCAATATCTAATCGCGCACCATTGCTGTACGCTATTACAAATGCGTCGGAGTAGCCATTTTGTACTGCTTTGGGTCTAAGTTTTTCGGCTTCTTCATAGCTTGTAAAATTGCCAGTCATAAACCTGTTTACTCCATTGGGCAAAGTTTCTACATCAATTTTTCCGAATTTTTCGGTTAGTTGAGGATACCATTTTAAATCTTTAGACGATGCAAATAGTTGTAACTTAAATACCACTTTGGGCTCATCAGATGCTTTCTTTTCGACCACAGCAGGCTTTGGAGTTTCTTTTACTACCACCTCTACTTTTGCAGGTTCCTGTTTAGGCTCCGTTTTTGGGGTTGGCGTTTCTTTTGCTGCCACAGGTTTTGTGTCTGGCTTCACCTCAATCGGTTTAGTGCTTTCTTTTATTGAACCTTGTTTTTCGGGTGCATTTTTTTGCACTTGAGTTTTTTCAGTTTCGTTTTTAGATACCGTATTTTGGGGCATGCTGTTGTTTTCTGATGTCTGCGAATTTGCAGTATCTTTTGATGTGTTGGCGAGCGGCTTTCCAGCTCTTTCAATGTGGGCTTTGTAGCTCGAAAATGCATCAAACAAACCTTCGGCAATTTCGTTTTGACCTTCCTTGCCAGCCAAGTACATTTCTTCGGTTGGATTTGAAATAAAGCCAATTTCGGCAAGTAATGAAGGCATAGAAGTTTTATACAAAACAAAAAAACCAGCCTGTTTTACCCCTCGGCTTCCGCTTGCCTCCTTGCGCCCTGTAAGCTCGGTTTCGATACGAGCGGCAATATCAATGCTTTGATCTAAAAAAGCATTTTGTTTCATGCTCATAATGATGTGCCCCTCGGGGCTGTTTGGGTTGAAATCGTAATTTTTATCTACGTTATCCTCCAGTTCTATTACGGCATTTTCCCGTTTAGCCACATCTAAGTTATCTTGCGATTTATGCAAACCCAACACATAAGTGCTACTGCCTTTTACCGAGCGGTTTTCGGCAGCATTGCAGTGAATAGAAACAAATAAATCGGCCTTGTTTTTGTTTGCAAAATTGGCGCGATCCACCAATGGAATAAACACATCGGTGCTGCGAGTATAAAGCACTCTTACATCGGGGTAAACATCATTTATTTTTTTGCCTAAAGCTAATGCCACAGCCAGTGCCACGTTTTTTTCCTGCGTTTTGTTGGGGCCAATTGCTCCAGGGTCTTTACCTCCGTGCCCGGCATCAATCACCACTGTTTTTACGGCAAAAGTTGGTGGTGCAAAAGCAGACAGATTTACCACTATTAACAACAAGGATAATATAACTATGTACCGCACGTTTTATTGAATTCTTAGTTTTGCCGCTCCATAAAACAAATTCTCATCAAGCGACTTCAAAAATATACTTATCGGGAGATTCCGAAACGTTTATGTTCCACTATTGGTGTAGCAGTGTCTATTTTTAGAAAACCGGAAAGGCGAAAAACCAAAGCAGCAGCCGGACTTCCTTCGTCTTCTTTATGAGACGCTGAGTGCCTGTAAGGCATTATGCTGCGAAGGAAAATATAAATGGTGTTATTGTTGCCTACAACCACTCCCAACCCCTGATCGGGAAGAACATTTATACCGTCCCACCACTATGTGCCCATTGCCAGCTGTGGGCATAAGTGAAAATAGTAGCAACACAAAATAACAATAAGCTTAAATATGCTTTATTATATTTCTCATAATCTGTTACTCCACCATTACTTTACCTGTAAATGTTTTGAAAGTGCTGCCCGAAAGTGTTACGGTGTAAAGCCCTTTGAGTACTGTACCTAAATCCACACTGATGGTTGATCTGTTGATATCCACTGTTTCATCTTTGATGAGGCTGCCTGCCGTGTTGTATATCTGCAAATAGGCAGTAGTGTTGGTTACTATGCTTTTGGGCACATCAATAGTAAAGTTGCCGCGGTTGGGATTGGCGTATATCATCAATTTGTTATCTACCACAGGTGTTTTTATAGAACTATTGCCTCCGGTGATGGCACTCAGTTTAGCCACAAAATAATCATCACCACCATTAGAGGTGCGCTGAATAGCATCAAAATAAGTAGTGCCCGGGTGAATGCTGCCTGTTACTATGGCATTGCCCGAATCATCGGTAGTGACGTACGTAGCAACAGCATTGAAAACTGTTTTTACGCCTAAACAATTGCCGTTAGCATCATAGCGGGCAATGAACATATTACATTCTAATGTTCTTGACAGATTAAATACTGGTTTTGCGGTTACGGTATCTTTCCCGAAGATTGTTGTACCCGCAAACCTTCCGGTTATGTAAGTATAACCCGCAGCATTAGTATGAATGTTTGTGATAATTACCGAGCTATCACTGGTTATTTCTCTATGCCATGCAATAGTACCATTTGGTTGATATTTTGCAAGGAAGCTTACCCATGTACCTGTTTTTCTGTACAATGTGTCACTACCTAAACTAATAATGCCAGTAAAACTGCCTGCAACATAGCAGTTGCTACTTTTATCTACTCCTATTCCGGCATATCCGCCTGTGCCACTTAATTTTTTATATGGGTTAAACCACTGCACACTGCCTGATGTGTCTAATTGTATTACGAAATGGTCGTTAGGACAATAAGAGGTATTATCAAATACTATACAGGTATCAACAATATATCCCCTTGTGTATATGTACTTGCCAGACACAAGTGTTTGCTTAAATTCATAACTCCCTCTAAAACTTTGCTTTACCCAAAGACAGTTGGCGTTAGAATCCAGTTTAGCAACATACAGAGAGCTGTTGTCTGTATTATGCAATTCAAATGTATCTATATGAATGGTGCTATACATCGGGCCAACTACATACATACTGTTCTTATCATCAAAAGCAACTGCTTTAACATCATTGGCGAGTCCTGTTTTTACCCATACACAATGGTTATTACTATCAAATTTAGCAATGTAACCTCCTGACCAACCGGGTACTTGTATGTTATCAAAGCTGAACCCATTACCAATTACTGAGCCATATAAAAAGAAATTGCCTCTGTTGTTCTTACTCAAACCTTTTATGGTAGCACTTGAGCCATCATATAATTGGAAACTACTTATCAACTGTCCACCCCTTGTCCATTGCTTAATAAAGCGCTTCCATCCCACTTGAAAACCTGCACTTGATGGAAACGTATACGATTCATAATTTAGTAAGTAAATATCATCATTGTTGCCTGTTAAAACATAAGAGCCATATTCAGGCGGGATATCATTATAGCCATCACTATGTGCCCAAAGCCATTTTTGGGCATGAGCATTGATAGCTATAAAAAGGAACAGGAAAATCAAGAATATTTTGTTAATCGTTTGCATGACTTCATTATTTTTTGTTTACAAAAAGTTTAAAGATTTCTGTTTGCGATTCTGTTACAGTTTTCATCAGGTAATTTCCTGGAGCGAAAGTGGACACATCAACAGCATACCGTCCTTGCAGCATAAAGGTTTTGGAATAAACCCGCCTGCCGTTCATGCCCCTGCATTGTGTGGCGAATGCACATGCCAAGCAAAGGTATAAAGTTTCGCTTATATTGACGCAACATCCGCTTAGGCGAGACGATTGCTGCAAAGTAAAAGGTGATATATTGCTGCCTTTGTAACATTCCGGCATCGTTGCTTAAATTCCAAATTTCTGAATTAGTGTTGGAATGACGGAACGAAGATTCATTTTCATTATTCTAACAGTCCGTTCTATTTTGTGTTATATTTTACCGCTATTAACAGCCGGAATAATATAACTCTATACCGCACGTTTTACTGAATTCTTAGTTTTGCCGCTCCATAAAACAAATTCTCATCAAGCGACTTCAAAAATATACTTATCGCTTAAACCTAAAATGCTTGTATCTCACTTTTGGTGTGGCAATGTCTATTTTATTGCTTTCAACCAATGCGAACGCTCAAAACAAAGAACGTATAGGAGCCGGAAAAATTGGCGTGGGAGTAATAGCAGATACCACAACTGCCAAAGATTCTTCGTTAATAAAAATAGATTCGCTTGCACAAAAGGTTGATACACTTTCAATGAAATTTGCTGAAAGTGAAATTAAAACTCCCATCACCTATTCGGCAGAAGATTCCATTGTGTATGATTTAGATACACGCAAAATGTATTTATACAACAAAGCCGATTTAAAGTATGAAGCCATGCAAATGAATGCTGATTCGGTGGAGTTTGATTGGACAACCTTTATACTTTCGGCAGGTGGTATGCAAAGTGATTCTTCGGGCGAAATAGAGGGCAAACCGGTGTTTACAGAATCGGGTAAAGAATATCGTGCGGGGCGAATGGCCTACAACTTTAAAACCAAACGGGGCAAAATATTTGATGTAGTTACCCAAGAAGGCGAAGCTTTTATACACAGCGAAGCTGTAAAGCGCAACGAGTTTGATGAATGGTTTAGCCTGCGTGCCAAATACACTACCTGCAATTTAGATCATCCGCATTATTACTTTCAAGCAAAAAAAGTAAAAGTAGTACCCAGCAAAGTATTGGTTACCGGCCCGGCAAATTTAGTAGTTGGTGGTGCGCCCACACCGCTGTTTATTCCATTTGGAATTTTTCCGGTAAAGCAAGGTAAGCGATCGGGCTTGATAATACCCAAGCCCGGCAATGATGCCGCGTATGGTTTTTTCTTGCGCGAAGGCGGATATTTTTGGGCGGTAAATGATTACTTTAATTTAAAGTTTACAGCCGATGTTTTTACTAATGGAACTTTTGGCGTTAGCGTTGGTTCGCAATATAAAGTAAACTACAAGGCAAGTGGTTCTTTTGCCGTTACTTACTATCGCACACAACCTCAAGATGCCGACCTGCCCGGAGCTAAAGCCAACAACTCTTTTGCGTTTAACTGGAGCCACACTCAAGATCCAAAGAGCATTCCAAACTCCAATTTTTCCATCAACATCAATGCTCAATCAAGTAATTTTTACAACGATTCGAGGGTAACAGATTCGCGCCTGTTGCAAACACAGTTTACTTCGGCAGTTGCTTACTCGCGGGTGTTTCCGGGCAAGCCACTTTCGCTTTCTCTAAACTTCAACCACGATCAAAATCTTTTAACCAAAAGAATGAACATCACGTTGCCTGTGTTTCGGCTGAATGTTTCGCGCATCAACCCATTTAAGTCGAAGATTTCGACAGGCGCAGCAAAATGGTACGAAAATATAGGCTTCACTTATGGCTTTGAAGCAAAGAGTTTTGTTTCTACCTACGATTCTCTTTTTCTGCGCAAGCAAACCATCACCAAAGATTTGAAATACGGCATCAACCAAACTTTTGCGGTAGATGCGCCAATTACCTTTTTTAAATATTTCAATTTCAACCCATCATTTAATTATCAGGAACGGTGGTATTTTCAAAAAGAAGATAGGCGGTGGAACAGCGATACGGTATATGTTTTTAACCCTGCCACCAACCGAGTTGATACCTTTAACGGCTCGGTGGTGCGCGATACAAGCTATGGCTTTTACGGTGTGCGCGATTTTGGCGTAAGCGGCAGTTTAAGCACTAAAATTACAGGCATCTTTAACTTTAAAGGAAAATACATAAAAGCGATTCGTCATATTTTTACACCTATCGTTTCCTTTAATTATAGACCCGATTTTGGTGGCAGCCGATGGAAGTATTATAAAGACGTACAATCATCCAACATGGAAGGCGTTACATCCCGCTACTCGCCTTACGAAATGGTGCAAAGTGTTTATGGCATTCCGGGGCAAGGGCAAATTGGTATTTTGAGTTTTGCCTTGAATAACAACTTTGATGTGAAAGCATTTTCTAAAAAAGATACTGCCACCAACACTCAGTATCTCGGCATCTTAGAAAGATTCAACATTAGTGGCGGATATAATTTTCTTGCCGATTCGCTGCGATTACAGCCTTTTATTTTTGAAGGCAATTCGCGCATTCTCAACAACCTTACTTTGAACTTCCGCTTTGCTTTAGACCCCTATGCCACAGACTCTAACAATCAAAAAATCAATACATTTTATTATACTAAAACGGGTCAATTACTACGCTTTGCCACGGCAAACTTTGCATTAAATGCTACTTTTCAAGGCAAATCGAAATCGGGAACAGCTGCCACCCCGCCACCTCCGCGCATGATGAGCGACTATGTATCGCTAAACCCTGATGACTATTATGATTTTAATATTCCATGGACATTGAACCTTGCCTACAACTTCGATATTTCGCGTGGCACTTTCGATAATCCCGACACGATTGTTACCACTCAAGCCCTACGCGTACAAGGCGATTTTAACCTCACACCCAATTGGAAATTTGCCTTAAACACAGGCTTCGATTTTGTACAAAAGCTGCCTTCGCTTACCAACCTCACAGTTATTCGCAACCTGCATTGTTGGGAACTTAGCTTTAACTGGACAGCCTACCCGGTTCAATACCAGCAGTTTCTTATAGAGTTAAAAGTAAAGTCGAGCGTATTGCAAGATTTGAAACTTACTCGCAGACGAACATTCTTGCAGGGAGGATTCTAACTGCAACAACAACATTGCAATTTGCAATTCATTTTGCAACCTCTGCATTGCATTAGGTGTCCACCCTCATGTTCGCTATTGTTAAGATTTACACAAACTGTGCAATCAAAATCGGTTTCACTAAAACTTATGTGTATTCTTTGCCATCGGAAAAAGTGCGTATTAAATGAGTGACGAGTTAGAAAATCAACCGCAGGCAGATGAAGCTGTGCACATTGACGGCATGTTCAAAAACTGGTTTTTGGATTATGCGAGCTATGTGATTTTGGAGCGCGCTGTGCCTGCCATAGAAGACGGTTTAAAGCCCGTGCAACGCAGAATATTGCATGCGTTAAATGAAATGGATGACGGACGCTTCAACAAAGTTGCCAACGTTATAGGGCAAACCATGCAATACCATCCGCATGGCGATGCCAGCATTGGCGAAGCTCTTGTAAACATGGGGCAAAAGGAGCTGCTTTTCGACATTCAGGGAAACTGGGGCGATATACGCACAGGCGACTCTGCCGCTGCTCCGCGATACATTGAGGTTCGCCTTTCAAAATTTGCCAAAGAAGTAGCATTTAACGACCAAACTACCGAATGGCAGTTAAGTTATGACGGGCGCAAACGCGAGCCCGTGAACCTGCCCATGAAATTTCCTTTGGTAATTTCGCAAGGTGCCGATGGTATTGCCGTAGGGCTTTCAACCAAAATTCTGCCGCATAATTTTATTGAGTTATGTAAGGGTTCAATAGATATTTTGAAAGGGAAAAAAGTAAAACTTTACCCCGATTTTCCTACTGCGGGCTTTGTAGATGTAAGCGAGTATAACGGTGGCGCAAGAGGCGGCAAAGTAAAAGTGCGCGCCAAAATAGAATCGGTTGATAAAAAGAACCTCATCATCACCGAAATACCTTTTTCTACCACTACTACTTCGCTTATTGAAAGTATTTTGAAGGCCAACGAAAAAGGCAAAATCAAAATAAAAAAGGTAACCGACAATACTGCCAAAAATGTTGAGATAAACATAGAGCTACAAACAGGTGTAGATGCCGACAAAACCATTGATGCTTTGTATGCTTTCACCGACTGCGAAGTAAGCATCAGCGGCAATGCTTGTGTTATTCAAGGCAACAAACCCTTGTTTACCACCGTAGATGAGATTTTGCGCATATCTACCGAAGCCACTAAAGATTTGCTGAAGCGCGAATTGGAAATAAAGCAAGCTGCATTGAACGAATCGTGGCACTTTGCTTCGCTTGAAAAGATTTTTATTGAAAAAAGAATCTATCGCGATATTGAAGAAGCAGAAACATTTGAAGATGTAATTGCCCGCATTGACAAGGGTTTGAAGCCCTACAAAAAACTTTTTCGCAGGGAAATAACACAAGAAGATATTATAAGCCTTACCGAAATAAAAATCAAACGCATATCAAAATACGATTCGTTTAAAGCCGATGAGGAAATCAAAAAAATTGAAGAAGGTTTATCGCAGGTAGCGTACGATTTGGAGCATCTCACCGACTTTTCAATTGCTTATTTTGAAAACTTGCTAAAGAAATATGGCAAAGGTCGCGAGCGCAAAACCGAACTGAAAGGATTTGAAAGTATTGAAGTAAAAGCTGTGGTATTCAACAATACCAAACTGTATGTAAATCGTGCAGAAGGCTTTGCCGGCTCGGGTTTAAAGAAGGATGAGTTTGTGGGCGACTGCTCGGATATTGACGACATTATTGCGTTTACGCGCAGCGGTAAAATGATGGTTTTTAAAATTGAAGACAAAAAATTTGTGGGTAAAGACATCATCCACATTGCCGTTTGGAAAAAAGGCGATAGCCGCACTGCATACAACGTGGCATATTACGATGGTGCCAGCAAACGCAGTTTTGTAAAGCGCTTTAATGTTACCTCTATTACGCGCAATACCGAATACGATTTAACACAAGGTGCATCGGGCAGCAAAATTTTGTACTTCACTGTAAACCCCAACAGCGAAAGCGAAGTAGTGCGTATTCAGTTGCATCCCAATGCTTCTGCCCGCATCAAAGAATTCGATTTTGATTTTGGCGGAATTGACATTAAAGGCAGGCAGGCACAAGGAAATATTCTTACAAAATTTCCGGTGCGCAAAATAGATTTGAAAGAAAAAGGAGCATCCAGCATTGGTGGATTGAAAATATGGTTCGACCCCGAATATGGCAGACTAAACAGTGATGAAAAAGGAAATTTTTTAGGCGAATTCGACACTGGCGATAGAATATTGGTTGCTCACAAAGACGGCAATATTGAACTAACGGATTTTGAAATCACCAATCGCTACGAACCAAACGACATTTACTTAGTTGAAAAATTCAACCCCGAAAAAATATACTGCTGTGTTTATTTTGATGGCAGCAGCAAAAACTGGTATGTAAAACGTTTTCATGTTGAACTGAAAACAGAAAAAGTAAAATCATCGGTTATTACCGACCACAAAGACAGCAAGCTGGCTATGTTTTCGGCAAAGCAAAATCCGGTTGTAAAATTCAACATACTAAAAGGAAAAGACAAAGAAAAGCATGAAGTTGAACAACCCTTGAACGACATTATGGATGTGAAAGGCTGGAAAGCTTTGGGCAATCGCCTTACACAATTTGTAGTTAGCGGCAAGATAACTGATGTATCGCCCGAAGACGAACCACAGCCCGAAGATGATATAAAAATAGGCGATACTATTGAGTGGAACGTTAGCAACAAAGCTGGCAAAAAAGGAGAACAGGGAGGATTGTTTTAAAAAACACTTCTTTGCTTAACAGTAACTGAATGGCAGCAAAAGCAATAACAAAAAAACCAACTGCAAGCAAGAGTTTCATTGACCTGAAGTCTGTGATATTTTGGGTATTGGCGGTGGTGTTTATCTGCTACGCCAACTCGCTTACCAATGGCTACAATATGGATGATGAAATTGTAACTATCAATCATCCACTTACATCAAAAGGCTTATCGGCAATTCCCGAGATTCTGAAATCGCCTTATTTCCAAAGCGATATTTACTCTTATGAATATCGCCCTGTTGTGCATATCAGTTTTGCTATCGAGCATCAGTTTTTAGGGCAAAGTCCTTTTGTAAGCCACTTAATAAATCTGCTGCTATATCTCGTGCTTGTGTATGTAGCATTTGATTTATTAAAGCGTCTTTTTTCCACTGTTAATCAAACAATCATTGCTGCAATTATTTTGGTTTTTGCATTGCACCCCACACATACCGAAGTTGTAGCAAGTATCAAAAACAGAGATGAAATTCTTGCATTGTTGTTTTCATTTTTAGCATGGCGAGAGGCAATAAAGTTTGCAACCACCAGTCAATGGTGGCGGATAATATTGGTCTTACTGTTGTTCAATTTGGCAATGGGATCAAAAGTTACGGTTGTGCCGATGGTGCTCCTCATTCCATTATCAATATGGTTGGTGTATGGCACCATAAATCTAAGGGTAGTTTTGCTTTCATTCGTGCTAAGTGCTAATGGAATGCTTTGGTTTCAGCAGTTTTTTTTACCCATGCAAATAAAATTTGTTAGCGCAAGCAGTGCATTGTTTGCGATAGCTTACTTGATACATAAGCGTAAGTACATTGCCTCGTTATTCACCATTAAAGGTGCCAGCCAATTGGAGGATAGCGATGAGATTACCATCGATCACCATGCACTTTGGAACTTGTTTAAGAACAATCTCTTTGTAATAGGCACGCTAATACTTATCAATGTAATTGTTGTAGCTTATTATAACTCGCAGTCATTATTGTTTGTATTGATTCTAATACCAATCATCATTTCTCTTTTTGCATCTAAAAACAGCAAAGGGTTTTGGTTTTTAGTTTCATTGGTATTCTCTCTTGAGTTTGTGCTAATCTATTTAGACTCTTCTCTTTTTAGTTTGATTTTACTTTATATAACATTGCTAATTAGTGTCTTCATTGGGCGCAGTTATTTCACTACTCCGATTCTGATATCTTTGGTTGCGGCATTGATTATCGCTTGTTTTTTTTCGAGCAACTTTATTCCACTTATACTCGTAGTTACATTCTTATCATTTAAGAAGATTCAACTACGATATGTAGCATTGGCAGCGACAGTTTTGATTACTGTTAATGCTTTCTATGAATTTGCCTCTAATAACGAACCTATTCTCTATCTTGTAGACCCATTGTTTACTGCTGCATTCATTTTCTCTGTTAATTTCGCATTTATAAGCACCACATTTCGAAACAAGTATCTTGCTTATGCTTCGCTTATCTTTTTATCTGTAAGTTACTTTCTTTCTCCTCCTTCAAATACCACAAAAAAAGCTACAACCACAGAAGTATCGCAGGAAACACAAGTAAACATCATCCCCACACAATCCTATCGGCCTGTACTTTTTGCTGAATTCCCTGTGAATGTTTACAAAGATCCTTTAGATATAAAAATGGGCACTTCTGCCACAGTATTGCTTAAATATTTAAAGTTAGTTGCCATTCCTTATCCTCTTTCATTTTACTATGGATACTCCGAAATAAAACCTACTTCCATTAGCAATACTGCTGCTATTGTTTCCATTATTTTGCATTTGTTGTTGTTGATTGCCGCAGCATTGTCATTTAAAAGAAACATGATAATTGCCTTTGGAATAGTACTTTATCTAATCAGCATTGCGCCATTTTCGGCATTTGTAGCTCCCATTCCTGGTGTGATGGCCGACCGATATTTGTTTACACCATCACTTGGATTTGCAATGGTGTTGATTGGCATATTGATATGGTTTGCAAAAATAGATTGGTCATCAAAACTATCTGGCTTATCGGCTCTTCCAAAAAATGCAAGATATGTGATAGCTGGATTGTTGGTAATTTACGCCTCGCTTACAATTGCCAGAAATAATGATTGGAAAGATAGATTAACGCTATTCCGAAACGATATTGTTCATGTTCCAAACTCGGCACAAGCTCACAATCTTTTAGCCTTTCATTTAAACAGAACCTCGCAAGATGCTACCGACCCACTTGAACAAAAAAAGCTGATGGAAGAGGCGGTCTTTCATTTTCAAAGAGCCACTGAAATTTGGCCTGAATTTATGAAT
This sequence comes from uncultured Chitinophagaceae bacterium, assembly GCA_964650845.1. Lineage (GTDB taxonomy): Bacteria > Bacteroidota > Bacteroidia > Chitinophagales > LD1 > UBA7692. The sequence continues at coordinate 13,960 of CAZYXR010000019.1, read as the reverse complement.
GCAACCTACGATTTAGGACGCACGCACGAGCAGTTAGGCAATTGGGACAAGGCTATAGCCGCCTATAAAAGAACCTTTGAAATTGACACTTCGTTTTCTGATGCTATTTTTAGAATGGGCATTGTTTATGAAGCCGAAAACAAACTAGACTCTGCAGTTATTGCTTACAAATTTGTAACAGTTGATAATCCATTAAACATTACTGCATTCAACAACTTGAGCTATTGCTATTTCAAAAAACAAGAGTATAGAAATGCCATCGAAACCGGCAGACAAACAGCTTTTTATCATCCCACCAGCACTGACCCAATCATAAACATCGGCAAAACTTTTTTACACATAAAAGAAACCGACAGTGCACTTTATTACTTTGAAAAAGTGTACCCAAATCGTGCAGAAGACAAAGGTCTAACCGAAGTGCTTTACAAACTTTGGAACGAAAAAGGAAATACCGAACGCGCTGCATTCTACTATCGCAGAATGCAAATAATGGGAATGGTAAGATAGCTAAACGGCTACTTCTTGCTTTGCATAAACCTTTAACCCCTCTGCCAAGCATTGCACTGCTGCTTCTAAATCTTCTTTGTTTAAAACGTAGGCAATCCTCACTTCATTCTTTCCGGCATTTTTAGTGGAATAAAAACCCGATGCCGGTGCCATCATTACTGTTGTGTTATTGAAAGAAAACTCTTTGAGCATCCAGCGGCAAAAATCATCGGCATCATCTACAGGCAAAGCTACTACACAATAAAATGCACCGCCTGGCATCGGACATTGAACACCTTCTATTTCCGACAACAGTCCAATCAATTTGTTTCTTCTGCCTGCATACTCTTGCGCCACTTCGCTGTAGTAGCTTTGTGGCAAATCAAACAATGCAGCACCGGCCAATTGACCAAGCGATGGCGGACTTAATCTTGCTTGCCCAAACTTCAACGCAGTTTCCATCAAACTTCTATTGCGCGAAACAATTGCGCCTACTCTGGCACCACATGCCGAAAATCTTTTACTTATAGAGTCTATTACTACCACATGCTCCTTCATACCTTCAAGGTTCAACGCACTAAAATGGGTTTTGCCTTCGTACACAAACTCGCGGTACACCTCATCTACTATCAAAAACAAATTGTGTTTCAAACAAATACTGCGCAATGTTTCCAATTCATCTTTGCTGTATAAATAACCTGTAGGATTATTGGGATTGCAAATGAGAATTGCCTTTGTGCGGTTACTTATCAATTGCTCGAACGATTCCATTTCGGGCAGGGCAAAACCATTTTGTATAGATGTGGAAATGGGTTTTACAACAATGTTTCCGGCTTGAGCAAAACTGATGTAATTGGCATACATCGGCTCCGGAATAATGATTTCATCGCCATCATCCATACAAGTCATCATTGTAAATGAAAGTGCCTCGCTACCTCCGTTGGTAATCATAAAGTTTTCGGGCTGTACATTTATTCCTATGCTATTGTAGTATTTTGAAAATTGTTCGCGGTAATTAGCAAAACCTTCGCTCGGGCAATATGCCAATACTTTCATCTCTAAATTTTTGAGTGTATCCCAGAATTGTTTAGGAGTTTCTATATCAGGTTGCCCAATATTGAGATGAAAAACTTTTACCCCTTTTCTTTTTGCAGCTTCGGCAAACGGAGCAAGTTTACGAATAGGAGATTCGGGCATTTTTGTCCCTTTAATAGAAATTGATGGCATGATAAAAATTGTGGAGGCGAAAATGATAAAATTATCTTGTCTCGTAGCTGCCAAAGATGCTTGGCTTTGAACTAAACTTCTGACTACAAGTCAAATTTTATGACAATAAAGCATACAATAAATGTCAATTTTGGGAGGCATGATTCTTGAGTAGTTCGGTAAATAAAATACATTTGAACCTCGTTCGTTTACAACTAAAATTTATATCATGGCTTTACAATTTACAGACAGCAACTTCGAAACAACCGTATTAAAAAGCGATAAAGTAGCAATTGTGGACTTTTGGGCAGAGTGGTGTGGCCCTTGCCGCGCAGTAGGTCCAATAGTGGAAGAACTTTCAAAAGAGTATGAAGGTCGCGCAGTTATCGGCAAAGTGGATGTGGACAGCAATCCGGAAACCGCAATGAAATACGGCATCCGCAGCATTCCTACTATTTTGTTTATCAAAAATGGCGTGGTAGTTGATAAGCACGTTGGTGCCGCACCAAAAGCACATTTGGTTGATATCTTGAACAAGCATTTAAGCTAAAATGTTGTGATTTTTTTAATACAAAAAGCCCGTTCAATATTGAACGGGCTTTTTGTATTAGTGTGGGTGCTTAAATTTTGCAATACACCACCACAGAGGGAATAGTTCCCCAATTGCTTTTTTTAAGGTTTTCCAACTTCCTCCTCTTGAAATACCATATTCTCTCGTTAGATATTTTGACGGAATTTCTATTGGCAAAATGTTGCATTTATAAAGCTTGGCACATATTTCACTTTCAATTAAAGAGCTATTGAGCTCAGGGAAGGTCATGATAATATGGTCCTTTCTATAAACTTTTACCCAATTTACATCGCGGAGATAAATTCCCAATATATGTTGATTGAAAATTCTATTAGACCACGACAAAAATGCTCTGTATGCGCTATAATTTGTTTGCGGGCGGTAGAATGAGTAAAATGTATCTATTCCAAAGGGAGTTACAATTTTCAACTCATTCACATCGAATTGCCCATCTCCTGGTATTGCACACACATATTCAAAATTACATTCAAGATACCCCGTTTTTAACGACTGGCCAATTCCTTTATTTACCGAATGTCTTATAACTCTAACATTGCTGCTACTGTTTTGTATTTTCTTAGCAATCTCAATCGTATTATCTGTACTGCCATCATCAACAATTATTACTTCGTACTCACAATGCATCGCCAACATTACATTATCAACCGCTTTTACAACAGTTGGTAAACTCTCTGCTTCATTAAAACAGAATACTATTATTGAGAATTTCAATTTATTTGAATTAGTGTGCCATTATTCATCAATGATTCATTCGCGCATTCCAAAATAGTTACTACATCCAATGCGTTACTGCCATTAGCAAGCGGAGGGGTGCCTGTAATAATAGAATGATAAAATGCTTGAATAACATTCTTTAAAGCTTCTTCGGGTAAATACTTGGGAATTGAAATGTTACCTAACCTATAATCTGTCAATTTACTTTTGTCGTTCAGCACTTCTGTATTGACTTCATAATCATAAACCACTAGTTTATTAGTAGGCTCAATATCGTCATAAATAATCATTTGCTTGTTACCTCCAATAATCATTTTGCGCATCTTCACGGGGCTTGCCCACGATGAATTTATTTGAACCATCAACCCAGACTTGTAGAAAAGAAAAATATAAACAATGTCTTCAATGTTATGAATAGAATTTAACCTGCCAATAGCGCGAACCTTATCGGGTTTTTCCTTGGTTAAAAAGTTAACTATTGAAACATCATGGCAAGCTAAATCCCAAAGCACATTAGTATCTTGCTGATAAATTCCCAAATTCACTCTAGTGGAATCAATGTAGGTCAAATTACCAAACTTGATATTATCAGCAATTAGATCTCTAAGTTTTAGTACTGCTGGATTATAAAGAAAAATGTGATCTACCATCAACGTGAGATTATTGCTGGCAGCAATTTCCATTAACTCTTTTGCTTGTGTGCTTGATGTAGTAATTGGCTTTTCTACCAAAACGTGTTTCCCTGCCAACAATAATTTCTTTGTGTGTTCAAAATGTTTTTCGGTAGGAGTAGCAACCACAACAGACTCAATCGAAGCATTTTGACAAATCTCATCTATACTATCAATTACCTTAATGGTTTTGTATAACGATTGAGCCTTTTCAAATTTTTCGATATTAGTATCCAACAAAAAAATCTCACCAGTTAATGGGTTCTCAGATATGTTGCGTAATAGATTTTTACCCCAATATCCATATCCGATTAAAGCGGTATTTATTGTTCTATTCTTGTGCATCTATCAATAATTATATTAGGGTGATTTATCTCACTTTCGTAACAACAAATGTATTTTGAATGTGGGCTTTGACAAATTATTTCACACAACAACCCTCAAGCAAAGCATTTGCATAAAATCATTTATCTTTCATACCTTTTAATCCTGAAATAACAAATTGTTTATCCCAAAAAATATATCGCAACATATCTATACCCAATTGAACTATTTGCCGAAAATTGTTCTTTATAACACCCAAATTGCTGCCAAAGTAAGATGGGCGCAAATAAAACCCACGATAAAAGCGCAACTTGTCTTTATCGAATTTATCATAAATAGATTTATCTACCCATTCATTCTTGTATGGATAAATATTAAACTCTATCAAGTGGTTTATCTCATCAAAAAGACCTGTGCCCGGATAGGGCGTTAGCGGATTGAAAGAAGCATAATTTAGATTCGCTGACTTTGCAAACGCAAGTGTATCAATAAAATCTTGCTCTGTTTCATCAGGATGCCCTGCCATAAAAAATGCAGCTGTTTCTATTCCTATCTGTCGGCATAACAACAAAGACCTTCTTGCGTCTTCAACTTTTACATTTTTCTTGTATATATCTAACATTCGCTGGCTTCCGCTTTCCATACCAAAGTAGATGCGTTTACACCCCGACTTTTTCATCCACATCAACAACTCTTCATCTAAGTTATCGGTTCTGCTAAGACAAGCCCATTCTATATTCAGGTTATTTTGAATAATTGCTTGGCACAATTCGATTGTTCTACGTTTGTTTACGGTAAATGTGTCGTCAATAAATCGAATAGACTTTACCTTATGTAGCAAAATCCAAGACTTCATTTCATCAATAATTCTATCAACCGATAACTGCGAAATTTTTGACCCATAGCTTTTAACACAATAATTACACTGATAGGGGCAGCCTCGCATGGTTTGTATCATTCCATAAGGTTTGGCAAGGAGAGGTTCGTGATAATATTGCCCATAGGGTAAAATATCGTAAGCGGGAGGAGGCAACTGATTTGGATCCCGTATTCTTCCTGCATTACCTTGTACTATAAAATCGCTATTGCGCAGATATGAAACTCCTTCAACACTCTCGACTGTTCCATTTTTCAAAGCTATCAACAGTTCATGGAGCACCAATTCCGGCTCACCAAGAATTACATAATCTGCTTTAGAGTAACGAAGCGTTTGTTCTGGAAAATGTGTGGCGTAATGACCAAAAAAAACGAAAGTAGTTTCAGGAAATGCAGTTTTTATTTGATTGAAAGCAATAGCATCTTCTTCGAAACACTCGAAGCCGGTTAGCGAAATTACTACTTGTGGAGCAAACGTTTTTATTGCTGTGATGGTTTGTTCAACATCGCTCTTATTAGCAATCGAGTCTATGAGTTTAACTTCTGCATTGTGCCACGACCTTGCCACTGCAGCGCAAGAAATTAACTCTAAGGGAGGCATCAAACTTTCGGGCGAAACATAACTGCACATATATCTGCGCGTTATTTGTTCATCATTTGGCAGATTCAGAACAAGTACTTTTTCAATATTCATAACTAATACTTACTTGTTGTTGTCAATTTTAAAGTTTTAAGTCTTTTTGCCTCATTACTCTGATAATCGTTCCATTCATCTCGTGCACTTATAAGGGTCTCTTTTTCTGTGGTATAGTTGTTATAAATCATTTCCTCATAATCCTTAGGTTTCTGGTTTAAACTATGTGTCAAAGAATTTCTTTTGAAAAGAATTTTTTTGAAAACCTCGAAGGCTGCTTTGCGATAATCCCAAACGAACCTAATCAATTCAGCAAAACGATAATTCAACAAATATACTTTTAAATACGCCTTTACTTGAAACCACTCTATTTGCCTACGAGTTAAGTTTGCAAATTCCATTGCGCCTCCAATTTGTTTATTGTATTCATCCCAATTGGTTGTCAAAAGTTTGTACCCGGCTTCTCCTTTAGCGGCCATCTTGGCAACTTCGGTGCCCGGATAGGGCGTCATCAATCCAAACATTGGCAAGGTAGGGTTTAGTTTTACAGCTAAATCAACTGTACTTTGAAGGCTTTTAAGTGTTTCGTTGGGCTGCCCTAAAAGGAAAAAGGTGCCAATATTTACCCCTGCCTTTTTACCTGCTTCTATGGCTGCAAAAATTTTACCAAGGTTTGTGCCTTTACCCATTTTTCGAAGTGATTCGGCATCTCCTGTTTCAATTCCCAATTCTACTCTATCAACGTTTGCAGCTTTGAACTGGAGAAACATTTCATAATCTACATAATGAACATGAGTTTGTACATCCCACTTTACTTTTTCGCCAATCTTATTAACCTTGATAGCATCAATGAGATTTTTTGCCCTTTCCATATCTACACTAAACAACTCATCACCAAAACTTATTCGGTTCGGTTTGAAAGTGCTTATGAGCAAATTTATCTCATCGATCACATTTGATACACTTCGCTTTCTTGCAACTTTACCATTTGGGTTCATGCAGAATATACAACTGAATGGACAACCTCGCTCACTTTGAATGTAATATGTTTTTGCAGGAGGCAATAAATCCCAAGCAGGAAAAGGAATACTATCTTGATCTGCAATTCTTGCACGTGGTGGAGTGATAACCAACCTCCCCTCCTCTCGATAAATGACTCCGGCTATATCTCTGTATGAACCGCCAATCGCTACAGCATTGCAAAGTTCTAATAGCGTTTGCTCTCCTTCTCCAATCACTCCAATATCAAACGCGAAAAACTCCATCAAGGTTTCCTTTGGTATTGCAGTTACATGCACACCCCCAATAACTGTTATACAAGAAGATAGTGCTTGCTTAATTTTTGTAGCAGTATATGCGGCTGGTTTTATTTCATTGGTGAATGCTGTAAATCCAACAATATCAGGATTAAAATCAACGATCCGTTTAATAGTTTGTGCAAAATCTAAGCGCTCAAATTTAGCGTCAATAATCTTTATCTCAACAGATGCAAAGTGGCGCAAATAACCCGCCAAATATGCCAACCCTGTACGTCCAAAATCAGGTGTGTCGTACCATGGCTCCATAACACCAATTACTGGAGGGTTAACTAAACATATTCGAACAATTCTCTCACCGAACTTCATTGCAACACAATTATACAATGTTTTCTTACGCAGTTTCCAAAATATCGTCAGCAAAGAACCTACAATAGTCATTCATCAGAATCATATTATCACCACAACTGCAAAAATATCTCTCCGCAAAAAATGACAAAAATGGCACTTGAGACACCACAAGAAAAAACACTCAACATCTTCAGTTCTCGACACTCTGTTCTTTCCACACATCTCTCTTTTTGGGTTTCCATGCTCGGATGTTCCATCCAAGACCAGCCGTAATTTTCAGTTCATCTACGCGAACCGGCTTTGGCAAGTCGCCAAACATTTGTCCTGCTACACCTTGCACTTTTACAAAAAAATGAAAGAACCATCCCACATAATAATTACACCCAGCTGATGCGCCAATTAGAGGAATTGGAGCAAACCTGCTGCGTTTCAAAACGTTCTCTTCATCATAAAAGGCTGCCTGCGCCAAACCTATGCCTGGCGAAAGACCAATAAAGGGGTCAAATCTGCCTGGTTTTAAAAAATGATAATTGATACCCGTGAACAAGGCATGATTGGCAGTAACACCAGCTACACCTTTTCGATTGGTAACAAACGAAACCCAAACCGCTCCGCTTAGCGCTGTGCGATCATCAACAAACACTTCGGCTTCGCCCGTTACATACGCAGCAAGAAACTTTTGCGAAAACAAATAGCCGGGTGCAAGGTTGCCCTGTGCACGCAAGCATCCTTTACGTGTTTCCCAAATTTTTTGCGCCAATAAACATTGTGGTAACAATGCCGTAGACACAAACAGCAGCACTAAACACACTCTTACTTTTCCAGTTATTAAGTTTTGCGTTTCCATAGTTTTACAATTTTGTAGTTTGCACTTAAACTAATAAGTAAATGTCCTTCCCAGCCCGCGTGTTTATGCGTATGAATGGTCATCACACCCTCGGAATTTTCGTGTGCATCCAGTTCTTCTCCCAGATGAAACATGTATTGCGTAGTGAGTGAAATATCGAAACGAGGAGTGATATTATAGCTGCACCCTATGCCTGCTTGCACGGCCGAACTAAAGCGCGATGCTTTAGCGCCATTTCTACCATTTATCTTCATAATAGACTGATCAAAACAATGTCCTGCAACTACAAACGGTGTAAATTTTCGTGTAAATTTTTTGGGGTTCAATACATAAAACATAACACTCCATCCCACATGAATATCTGTGCGATGTGCTTTACCATGAATATCGTTTGAAATAAAATCGGCATACCATTCGGTATTCAGCCTATCGAGCAATTGCAACCGCGCATGGCCGCCAACACCAATGCCCACCCCTTTCGGATTGCCATGAGAAAAACTACTGATGGTATTGCGCAGCCCTAATGAAAAATTTCCGCCTTGATAGCGCAGTGCTTCCTTTTCTGGTTTAGCCTTTTCTACGTTTGTGCTTTGAGCTTGCAGCCCAACATAACATAGCAATAGAAATGAAAGAGTTAATAATTGCTTAGTCGTTTCCATTGCAGAAGTGTTTAAATGAACAAATCGTTCGGCAAGATGCCTTTACAACAGAAACGCGAAACCTAAAATTTTAGTATCTCACCTTTTCAAAAAAACCGAATCGCTGAAGTTTATTCCTACAAAAAAATCGCTGAGGATTCAAAAAGCAAACTGAACTTAAAAGTTGTTTTTACCACCTGCCGCCAGCACCACCACCACCAAAACTGCCACCACCAAAACCGCCAAAACCTCCGCCACTGCTACTGCTTCCTCCGCCAAAACCTCCGCCACCCCAAAGTATTGGGCCGGCTCCTCTTCGCGAAATTGTGTTGCCTCCTCTGCCGCCCGATGAGGCTCCTCCACTAACAATTAGAATAAACAAAATGAGTAGTATCACCATCACCCAAGTTGGAATTCTCTTTTGTTCCTGTTGCGGCTTTTCGTTTACAAATTTGCCTGTGCTTCGCGCAATAATTTCATTAGTGGCTTCATCAAATCCTGCATAAAAATCACCACTCTTAAAATTGGGGATAATGATGCGTTCAACTATTCGCTTGCAAATTGCATCGGGCAACACATCTTCTAAACCATAACCCGTAGCTATAAAAACTGCGCGTTGTTCTTTTGATGCAAGGATGAGAATGCCGTTGTTTTTATGCTTTCTGCCAATGCCCCATTTTTCGGCTAACTCAAATGCATATTGACTTTCATCGTAAGCACCTAAATCGCTTATGGTAACAATTGCTATTTGATTAGAAGTAGAATCATCATAAGCTACAAGTTTATTTTCGAGTTGTTGGCGCTCCTCGGCAGATAAGAAATTTGCAAAATCATTTACCAGTTTTGGAGGTGAAGGTTTTTCGGGAAATTGAGCGAAAACATTTACAACCAATGCCAGGCTCATGGCAAGCACAAGACACTTTTTTGTGTTGAACTGTTGCAAAATTTTATCCAAAACTAACTTCATCGTTCAGTTCATTTTTGTCATCTTGCTGATATGGAAAAAATGCTTTCAGCTTTTCTCCTGCTTGCAATACACCATAAACAATACCCTCTATCAATTGCTTGTTTTGAAAACGAATAGTCATTTCATCTTTTACATCGTTCCAAAAATTTTCCGACACTTTGTTGTTGATTCCCTCATCGCCAATTATGGCAAAAACGTGATCGGTAACAGCAATGTAAATCAGCACTCCATTGCGCTGCGAGGTTTTGTGCATGTCTAATTTTTCAAAAATTTCAACCGCCCGTTTCACAGCATCGCCCTTGCAGCGAAACTCCGCATGAACACGCACTTCACCGCTGGTGTTTTGTTCGGCCTGGCGTATAGCATCAACAATTATTGTTGCTTGCTCTTGGCTAATTGGATTTTTAGAAAAAAAGCCCACTTAATTTAAGTTACAAGTAGTTGGAAATGAATTATTAAAACTTCACCTCTGGGGCTTTCTCGGTTCCTGCTTCGGCATTGAAATATGGTTTCGGTTGAAAACCAAACATCTTTGCAGTAATCAAAGCCGGAAAAGTTTGCGTATGTGTATTATACACTCCTGCCACTTCGTTGAATTTATTGCGCTCAACACTAATTCTGTTTTCGGTTCCTTCTAACTGCGCCTGCAATTCCAAAAAGTTTTGATTTGCTTTTAAATCAGGATAACTTTCTACCGTTGCCAACAATCTTGAAAGTGCGCCTTTCAACTCGCCTTGAGCAGCTTGAAATTTTTGAATGTTTTCTTCGGTTAAATCATCTGCATTTATCTGTACGCTGGTGGCCTTTGCGCGCGCTTCTACCACAGCAGTCAATGTTTTTTGCTCAAAATCGGCATAGCCTTTTACAGTGCTTACTAAGTTAGGTATTAAATCTGCCCTGCGTTGATAAGCGGTTTCTACGTTTGCCCATTGCTTGGTTACAGCTTCGCGCTCTTGTACCAAACTGTTGTAGCTGCATGAAGAAAGAGACGAGGCAATTATAAGTGCTGCAAAAAGTCGAAAAATGTTTTTCATTTCAATGTGATGTTTAATTGTAAAATCTTGACGGGTGAAAGTAGAAATTATTTTGTGTAGCAATCTCAAATTTGCCATCACAAGCATTTGGTGTAGGTTTGATTTATGATTCGCCTTTTCAACTACATCAACGGCAAACTCGAAAATCCTGCGTCAGGGACTTATCTTGATAACTACGAACCCGCCACAGGCGCGGTGTATGCCCATATACCAGATAGCGACAAACAAGATGTAACACTTGCTTTTGAAGCCGCAAAAAATGCCTTTCAGTCATGGAGCAAAACTTCGCTGGAAAACAGGATGATGATTTTACTGCGTGTGGCAGATGGCATAGAAAAACGCATGGATGAATTTGTAGCGACAGAAAGCAAAGACAATGGCAAGCCACTTGCCTTAGCTAAAGCAGTGGACATTCCCCGCGCTGTTTCCAACTTTAGATTTTATGCTTCGGCTATTCAGCATTTTGCTTCCGAAAGCCACCAAATGCCGGGCGTTGCCATCAATTACACTTTGCGCAATCCTATTGGCGTGGTTGGTTGCATTTCGCCTTGGAATTTACCATTGTATCTTTTTACATGGAAGATTGCTCCTGCACTTGCAGCAGGAAACTGTGTGGTGGCAAAACCAAGCGAGATTACGCCATATACAGCTTTCCTGCTTTCCGAAGTGTGTATTGAAGCAGGGCTGCCTGCTGGAGTGTTAAACATTGTTCACGGCTTGGGTAATAAAGTGGGGCAAGCCATTGTGGAGCATCCGCACATCAAAGCCATTTCATTTACTGGCGGCACCGAAACCGGCAAACGCATTGCTGCCACTGCTGCACCTATGTTCAAAAAGCTATCGCTGGAATTGGGCGGCAAAAACCCCACCATTGTTTTTGCCGATTGCGATTTTGAAAATACGGTAAAACAAGTTGTTACAGCGTCCTTCAGCAATCAAGGAGAAATCTGCTTATGCGGCTCACGCATTTTTATTGAAAAAACAATTTACGAAAAATTTAAAGCAGCATTTATTGAGCGGGTGAAAAATCTAAAGGTTGGCGACCCGAACGATAGCGGTTCAAATCTGGGTGCAATTGTTTCTGTTCAACACAAACAGAAAATTCTTTCGTACATAGAGTTGGCAAAACAAGAAGGTGGCACAATTTTGTGTGGAGGAAGGGAACAACCGTCTGACCAAAGGTCAGACCGCGTAAAACACGGCTACTTCATCGAGCCAACTGTAATAGAAGGTCTGGCTTTTGACTGCCGCACCAATCAGGAAGAAATTTTTGGACCTGTTACCACACTCACTCCTTTTGAAAGTGAAGAAGAAGTTTTGCAAATGGCAAATAGCACTGCCTATGGTTTATCGGCCTCGGTGTGGACAAACAACTTGCCACGTTCGCAGCGAATGGCCGAAAGCTTAGAAGCCGGAATTGTGTGGGTAAACTGCTGGCTGCTGCGCGATTTGCGCACACCATTTGGTGGTGTAAAACAAAGTGGTGTGGGGCGCGAGGGCGGCTGGGAAGCCCTGCGCTTTTTTACCGAAGCCAAGAATATTTGCTTGAAGTACTAAGCCGCGAAAGTGTTGTGCTACCAAATTTCCTGACACAATTCTATCAACACACCATTGGCAGATTTTGGATGAAAAAAGAAAACCAATTTATTATCGGCTCCCTGCTTTGGCTGCTCACTAATTGCCTGAAAACCTTCGCCTTTCAACCGCTCCACTTCGGCATAAATATCATCCACAGCGAAAGCGATGTGGTGAATTCCCTCACCTTTCTTCTCTAAAAATTTGTGAATCGCACTTTGCTCAGAAGTAGCCGAAAGTAGCTCGATTTTGCTTTCGCCAATTTGAAAAAATGACGTATCCACGGCTTCACTTTCTACCAATTCTGTTTTGTAGTGCGGCTTTCCGAGCAATTTGGCATAAACAGAGTTTGCTGCTTCTATATCTTTTACAGCTATGCCGATGTGTTCAATTTTCATCATGCCACAAAAGTATAATTTGTGATTTGAATAAGTTGTTTGGTTTAAATTTGCCATCTCAAAAAAACAGAAGTATGCTTTTTGTATCGGATGCTGCAAGCGAAAAAATTAAAACCATCATTGTTCAGGAAAATAAACCTGCCGATTCTTTTGTGCGTGTAACCGTAAAAGGCGGTGGCTGCTCCGGGCTTTCATACAACATGGATTTTGATAATGAAATAAAATCTGACGATCAAATTTTTGAAGATAAAGGCGTGAAATTGGTTACCGACCTGCGCAGTTTTCTATATGTGTGCAACACTACTTTAGAGTTTACCGATGGGTTAAATGGCAAGGGTTTTCATTTCAGCAACCCTAACGCTTCGCGCACCTGCGCCTGTGGCGAAAGTTTTGCGGTGTAGTTTTGGATAAACCAATTTTCAACTTATTCGTTGTAACTAATAAATCAATTTTCAGTGAAGCTGTTTTCATCCATCTTTTTATTGTTAATCGCAACCTGCAGTTTTGCCATAAAGCAACAAGCTAAAAGCGAATGGTTGCTGGCACAAGAAAAAAAAGGTATTAAGATTTTTACCAAAAAAAGCAGCTGGAGCAAGCTAAAAGATACCCGTGCCGAAATGGTGGTAAACCACACGCCAGAGGAAGTTATAAAAATGCTTACCGATGTAGAAAGTTTTATGCAATGGATGCCGCGTTGCAAATCGGCAAAGCGCCTGGCAAATATCAATGACAATGAATTTATCGTTCGCTTGGTTTTTGGCGTGCCATGGCCACTGCGCGACAGAGAGTGCATTATGCGAATGAAAGTGGAAAGAATGCCCGATGGTGAAATTGTGCTATACCAAAACTCGGAACCCAGATACCTAAAAGGCGATGATGGCTTTGCGCGTATCGAAAGAATGAATGCCACTTGGAAAATGACCCCAAAA
>CAZYXR010000019.1:0-452 GCA_964650845.1 uncultured Chitinophagaceae bacterium | reverse complement strand
CGAACAGAAATATTAAACGAATATTCATCGGATGCAGGAGGAAACATACCCGATTGGCTTGTAAACACACAAGCAGTTGAAAATCCATTTCAAACTTTCAGCAACATGCGGTTGCAACTGCCGGCTATCACCAAGCGTTGATTTAATTTATAAGGAGAAGAAAAAATGGCAGGAAGTATTTACAGCCTACAAGCGAAAGATTTGTGGGGCGAAAATGTTCGATTGAAAGATTACAAAGGGAAAGTGCTGATGGTAGTAAACATTGCATCTAAGTGCGGTCTAACTCCGCAACTAAAAGCACTTGAAGAAATTTACAAGAAGTATCAAAGCAGAGGGTTTGAGTTGCTTGCATTTCCATCCAATCAGTTTGCCAACCAAGAGCCATTAAAAGGAGAGTCTATGGCCGATTCAAACATTTAACGCAACGTTAGGCACAAAAAAACCTAACTTGT
>CAZYXR010000018.1:34328-43156 GCA_964650845.1 uncultured Chitinophagaceae bacterium | reverse complement strand
TCTAAATACTGTTGCGCATCGGTTTTTGAACTAAATTTTTTGCGCACCACAGGCACTCCCAATGCGCTACATGTTCTACTAAAAATGCGACCCGGCATGGTGCGAAACGATATTGCCGGACCTCCATTTATTTTCATAAACGGAATATGTATGTAAAAAATACCAGCACCAATACCGAATGCTAATGGCTCGGTAATTTGATGGATTCCGGCATGATGCAACAAATTTGTAGTAACGCCATTTTCGCAGTGTGCCGCCTGGTTGTGCTTAAAATTCAACTCCATCTACATTCATGGTTTTTAGGTCGTTGATACTAACATCAAATATATCGGCATACTTCTGCAACTTTTTTTCGGCAAGCGTATGAAACACAGCAGGTTTTAAATGCCGCTTCACCGTCCATTGCCAAAAGCCTGTATATGCTGCAACTATGGCTACATCCATCAAGTTCAATTCCATAAAAAACAAGATGGGACTAGCCTCGCCATTTGCTACTTTTTGGCGGGCATCGGCAGTACGCGCTTGCGCTTCTTGCCAAGTAATACCAAGAGCATCGGCCTTTACTTGCCAGCCACGACTTAAACCAGCCTGATACTTTCCGTTATCATCTACGGCATAGCAAACCTCTTTTGTAAATTTATCTAAGGGGCTTGGGTCTTGCGGAATTTCTTCTTTTTTCATGATGAACTAACAAACTGTCAGCAGCGAATATACATAAGAGAAGCGCGAACTTTCGGGAACCATCAACAACAACTTTTGTCCCTTTTGCAAAGTGCCGCTGTTAAACAACTCATCTATCATTAAAAAAATAGAGCCGGCACCCACGTTGCCTACTTCTGCAAGATTGGTAAACCATTTTTCTTGCGGTATCGGCATATTGTTTTCTTCCAGCTTATCAGCAATCTTTTTTCGGAAAAAATTGCTTGAAAGATGAGGTAAAAAATAATCTATAGACTGAATATCTAAACCTGTTTTACTCACTACTTCTTTCAGCTTCACCATCCCCAATTCAACAATGTGTTTATCAAGCAATTTTACATCTTGCTTCATTGCCATGATGGAATTGTGCACTATTTCTTCGGCAGTAAACTCTGCAAAGCCTTTCAGACTTCCATCAGCAGCTTTTTCAGATGCCTGATACATGCAAGTTTCTACCAAATGTGCATACGAACCACTTTCAATCCAATCTATTTTAAGGCTTAATCCGTCTGTATTCTTGGTATCGCTCACCAAAAAAGCTCCTGCGCCATCCGATAGCATCCAGCGTAAAAAATCTTTCTCAAAAGCTATGTACGGGTTTTGCTCTAACGCTGCGTGATACTTTGCTTCATCCTCAAAAGTGCTGGCGCATAATGATTTTGAGGTGCGCTCGGAACCCGTAGCAACAGCAGTTCTTACATCCCCGGTTTTTACTGCCATGTAAGCATACTTTAAACCCAGCATCCCCGAGCAACAATTGCCCGAAGGTGTAATTACATCTACCGCGCCAAGCTCGGGTAAACAACCGTGTACCATTACGCCATGCGAAGGCATCATTTGGTCGGGCGAAGATGTGCCACAGGTAAGCAACTCTACCGATTGCAAAGCAGCTACATTTTCCGCAAACAATTCTTTTACTGCAAGTGCGGTAAGTTCGGCATTGCTGTGAGTGGTTTCGCCCCCTTTCTTTAGTGCATAATACCGTTGCTTAATACCATTATTGCGCAACACTATACTTTTCGAGCGCGATGATTTGCCATTTATTATACCTAAATAGCTTTCCATTTCATCGTTTGAAACTGGCTCGTTGGGCAGGTATCGTGCGGTTTTATTTATATAAACTTCTCTGAATGACATGATAAATTTTGTGTCCATCTATCTCGAATCAATATTTTTCAATACCGACTCAGTTGTGCAAAGCTATTTTAAATGAGGGAACTTGCAACCGATAGTAAGAATGTGCATAAATTGGTCAATTGGTTCTTGATTGCACTACATAAAACTCATTGCAACTTAAACACAACCCCGCCATTAACTATGTGTTTTCCCCAACCCACTTCTAAGTTCACCCCGAATTTATCGGTGAAGTAATAGCGTGCTCCGGCATGAACACCACCAAAAATTATGGCTGAAAGTCGGTTGGAAACCCCCTCTCTATAAAACAACATTGCTACACCGCTCCCCAAACTAACTCCGCCATAAATATCTAATTTATCGGCATGAATTTCCTTCCCTGTCTTATCTGCAATCAGTTGATAGAAATGAAAATTTGCAATCATGCCGATGGGGAAGATAAAAGAGCCGGTATAAAAAGCTGCACCCGAACCCCAATAGCGTTTTCCACGCCATGAGTGAGAGGCATTACCACCAAAACCAGTAGTAAAGCCAATGCCCACATAGTTGTGAATACCAAACTCGCCTTGAAAGTTTAGCTGCCCAGATGGCGGATAATCCCAGCGAGGTATGGAAGCTTCTCCATCCTCGGCCCATTTACCATATTGAAAAAATGCCGATGCACCAATTCCAAGCCCCAAAACCTTCGTACTCTTTTCCCATGCCTGACCCAATGAAACACCAGAAATAAGCGACAGAAGAATAATTGTGATTAACTGTAATTTTGATTTCATGATATATGGATTAAGCATTTGTAAGGTAAAAGTAATTCAGTGCGCGCAACATTCAAATTGCAAATGCAACTTTGATGAGAAGTAAAATCTCATGAATTTTTGTGTCTATTTATAAAAACCAATTGAAACACACCTTTATCAATGGTAATACGCAATGCCTAAAAAAAACCTAAAGACTCAACAAAAAGCCAATAGTATCTTTTCCATCGGCATAGTCGGCAAGCGATGGCTGCTGCGCTTTGCCAAAAGGGATAAAATCTTTGCCAACCACACATTGCAAACTATCGCTTAGACTTTCAACTTTTGCTTTAACATCACCCTCAGCACTATAAACTTCATAAAACAAAGTGCCTATTGGCGAATGAAGCGATTTGCTTTCTTGAATCATCAAAAATTCGTTTGCCAAATGCGGTGTTTTGTTCATGAGCAATAGCGTGCGGTGATAGTCGTAGTTGTTCATAAACTGGCTGTTGTGGTGCAGCCACTCGTAGTTCTTAAAGGTCGAAAACATATTGTCGAACAAATAATTTTCGGGCACAAAAAGTTTAGCCACGTTGCGACAACCCAAGCCAAAATACATAAACACATCATCGGCCAAAGCTCCTAACTGCTCCTGCGTTTCGCTACCAGAAAGCACCGCTACCGACACCCTGTTGCTGCGCAAAATGTTGGGATATTTACTAAAATAATATTCAAAATAACGGTTCGAAGAACTGCTACCCGTAGCAATTACAGCATCAAAACCAGCTACTTTTTCAACAAACGAAAATTGCTTTGCATAGTCTTCATCGTGCTTCAGCACTTCATTTATCACAAGCCGCATCAACACATTATCGCGCGATGACAATTTTAACTTTACCGGAACACCCAACACATAGCAACACAAAAAATCGTGAAAGCCCACCAACGGAACGTTGCCGGCACAAATAATGCCTACGCTCTTTTTAATTGCAATATCATCTTCAATGCAATAAGGTTTCAACCATTGCTCCAGCTTTTCTTTATTCAAAAATTCCGCACAAATCGCATCAATGCTTTGTTTTACAAAGCGAGGTTCGAACCAAGAGTTGGCCGCAAAAGCACGGGTGGCAACTTCTTCTTTAACTGTTGCATCTAAAAAGTGCTTACCCACTTTTTCAAGTATTTCTATTCGCTTGCTTACGCTCATTTTTCTATCATAAATTTCTATTACGCATACAATTCGCTTTTTACTAAGCCCATTTTTACCAAGCGATGTTTTAAACTTACCAACAAACAACCTAAGCCGTAAACCACACTGCGCTTAAAGTTTATGCTGGAGGCTTCTTTAAAATACTTGGTTGGGCAGGTTACCTCTCCTATTTCAAACTCTTTGTAAATAATTTGCGAAAGCATTTGATTATCGAACACAAAATCATCTGAGTTTGCCATAAAGTTGATGCCTTTAAGTACCTCTTTTGAAAATGCCCGATAGCCCGTGTGGTACTCACTTAGCTTTTGCCCAACCAAAAGATTTTGTGTAAAGGTGAGCATTCGGTTGAAAAAATATTTATACAGCGGCATACCACCTTTTAGCGCACCATTGCCAAGAATTCGCGAACCAAGCACAACGGGATAAACTTCATTACCAATAATGCTAATCATTGCAACCAACAACTTAGGCGTGTACTGATAATCGGGATGCAGCATAATAACTATATCCGCATTCAATTCCAAAGCTTTGCTGTAGCAGGTTTTTTGGTTGCCACCGTATCCCTTATTTTTATCGTGGCGAATAACGTGATGCACCCCCAATTGTTTTGCTACATCTACGGTATTGTCTTTACTGGCATCATCTACAAGCACCACTTCATCTACATATTCAAAAGGAATTTCACTCCATGTTTGCGGAAGTGTTTGCGCTGCATTGTAAGCGGGCAGCACTACCACAATCTTTTTATTACCGTACATTTAAAAGTTTTGAAATACTTAAACAATCGAACGCTTTCAATTTTTCTACATTCGCCACAAATCTAAAATAACTCACTAATTATGAATTTATTGGTGTTGCTCAACCGCATTCCGTTTCCATTAAATGATGGTGGAGCAATAGGCACACTCCACTTTGTGAAAGGTTATGCAGAAGCAGGTTGTAATGTTACGATTCTTGCAATGAATACAACAAAACATTTTGTTTCGGAAACTAACATTCAGCTTGCATTGGGCAAATACGGGAAAGTGCATACCGTAGAAATTGACAATAACATCAAGCCTTTGCCGGCTTTGGCAAATTTATTCTCGACCGAATCGTACATCATCAAGCGGTTTATTTCACACAACTTTCAACAAAAACTGCTTGAGCTTTTAGCCGCAAATAAATTTGATGGTGTTCATTTAGATGGATTGCAAACGGCTGCATACATTGATGTGATACGCAAGCATTCTTCGGCAAAAATTGCGATGCGCGCACACAATGTTGAGTATAAAATTTGGGAGCGCGTTTACGAAAACGAAAAGAACTTTCTAAAAAAATGGTATGTAAAAATTCAAAGTAAAAGACTTTGCGCTTTTGAAAAAAATGCAATTGCTAACTTGGATGTAACACTTGCCATTAGTAAAGAAGATGAAGATGCGCTACTGCAACTTTCGCCAGGCGCAAACACAATTATTGTTCCCGCTGGAATGGATATTGATGAACGCGAACCCATTGTAAGCAAAAGCAACAATTTGTTTTTCATTGGCTCGTTCGACTGGATGCCGAACCTGCAAGGTATAGAATGGTTTTTTGAAAATATATGGCAATCGGTTGCCAATACATTTCCCGAAATCAAATTTTTTATTGCCGGAAAAAAAATGCCCGAATCAATTTATAAATTGAAAAGCGACACAGTAATTCCGGTGGGCGAAGTGGCAAACGCAAAAGACTTTGTAACGAGCAATGATATAATGATAGTTCCCATAATTTCGGGTAGCGGCATTAGAATAAAAATTTTAGAAGGCATGGCATTGGGCAAGCCTGTAATTGCCACCACCATTGCAGCCGAGGGCTTGGGCTTAACGCATAACGAGAATATTTTGATTGCAAATACTGCCGCTGAATTTATTGAATGTATAAGCAAATGCACCAACGATTTTTCGTTCAGGCAAAAAATTGCCATCAATGCCCACAGATTTGCATTAGAAAATTTTCAAAACAAAAGGATTATTGAAAAGTTAATTCGCTACTACCAATCCTTACTATGACAGTCTTTTTACTTTTGGTTTTCTTTTTATCATCTGCCCTTGTTGCTTATAGCTACACCATTTACCCTTTGTTGCTAAAGGCAATTGCTAAAGGTCGAAAAGAAAATCAGCTTGTGTACACCACCGATGAACTGCCAGATGTGGCAGTATTTTTTGCCGCCTTCAACGAAATAAATGTAATAGAAGATAAACTAAAAAGCATAGTTGCTACTTCCTATCCAATTGAAAAACTAAAAGTATTCATAGGCTCCGATAACTCAACCGATGGAACAAATGAAAAACTATTGCAGTATGAAGCGCTTTATCCTTCGCTTATTTTTTTCAAAAATTTTGAAGGTAGAAATGGCAAAATCCTCATCATAAATACATTAGTTGCCGATTACAAAAAAAACAGCAACCAAGCCGAGTTATTAGTTTTTACAGATGCTAACGTGATGTTTACACCCGATATGTTTTTTCATCTTGCCAAACATTTTAAAAACAAACAGATAGGGCAAGTTGGAGCAAATATGCAAAACAACAACACCCGCGCAGAAGGAATTTCGCATCAAGAAAAAGCATACATACAGCGCGAAAACGAAATAAAAAACCTACAAGGTTTACACAATGGCTCCATGATTGGTGCATTTGGCGCATGCTATGCCGTGCGCTCGACATTATGGCAACCCGTGCCCGAAAACTTTTTGGTAGATGATTTTTTTATAGGCATGAATGTAATTAAAGCAAACAGCCAAAGTATTTTTGAAAAAAAAGCAGTGTGTTTTGAAGATGTTTCCAACGATGCACAAGTAGAATTCAACCGCAAAAAAAGAATGAGTGCTGGCAATTTTCAAAACCTAAAAGCATTTGCCCCATTGCTTTTCAAGCCCAATGCGGCAGCTTTTCATTTCATTTCGCACAAAGTATTGCGTTGGCTTACACCCTTCTTAATATCAATAGCATTTGTAGCTTCTTGCCTGCTCTCTTTTCATTTCACATTATTTATTGCTGTTACATCCGTTTTCTTCCTTTTAATTTGCAGCCCTTTTTGGGACAAAGCACTTGAAAAATGCGGCATTCACATCAAGTTATTGCGCTTCGCATCTTATTTTATAAAAATGAATGTGGCGTTGCTGGCCGGATGGATAATGTTCATAAAAGGAATAAAATCAAGCGTGTGGACACCCACAAAAAGAAATATTAATAACGAATCATGAAGATAAAATTAGATACCGTTGCCTCGGCAATTGAAGACATAAAAAACGGCAAACTGATAATTGTGGTAGATGATGAAGACCGCGAAAACGAAGGCGACTTTGTAGCTGCGGCACGTTCGGTAACACCCGAAATTATCAACTTTATGGCTACGCATGGGCGCGGTTTAATTTGTATGCCAATGATTGACCAACGTTGCGATGAACTTGGCTTGAAACTAATGGTAGGCGAAAACAATTCGGTAAACGAAACTGCTTTTACTGTATCGGTAGATTTAATTGGTTATGGATGCACAACCGGCATTTCGGCACACGACCGCGCCAAAACTGTGCAAGCACTTATCAACCCAAACACCAAACCCGAAGAACTGGCAAAACCCGGACACATCTTTCCGCTACGTGCAAAAGAAGGAGGCGTGTTGCGCAGAGCAGGCCACACCGAAGCTACCGTAGATTTGGCGCGCCTTGCGGGTTTTGAACCTGCGGGTGTATTGGTAGAAATAATGAACGAAGACGGCAGTATGGCGCGCCTTCCCGACCTGCTTAAGATTGCCAAAAAATTCAAGCTCAAAATCATTTCTATTAAAGATTTGATTGAATACCGCATGAAAACCGAACGCTTGATTGTGCGTGAGGTGGAAGTAGATTTACCTTCAAAATATGGCAATTTTAAACTTCGCGCTTACTCGCAGCCAGGCGCACCCGAGCCTCATTTAGCTATCATAAAAGGCGAATGGGCCGCAGACGAAGCAGTATTGGTGCGTGTGCATTCTTCTTGCCTTACTGGCGATTTACTTGGCTCTATGCGTTGCGATTGTGGCGACCAATTGCAACAATCTTTACAAATGATAGAGCAGGAAGGCAAAGGCGTAGTGCTTTACATGCAACAAGAAGGTCGTGGCATTGGCTTGCTCAACAAACTGAAAGCATACAACCTGCAAGAGCAAGGCATGGATACCTATCAGGCGAATCTATCTTTAGGGCTGCCAATGGATGCTCGCGATTATGGTGTGGGAGCGCAAATACTAAACGACCTCGGCATATCTAAAATGCGCTTAATGACCAACAACCCCACCAAGCGTGTTGGTTTAATTGGCTATGGATTAGAAATAGTAGAAAACGTTGCCATCGAAGCCGTTTCAAATCCGCACAACAAAAAGTATCTCGAAGCTAAACGCGATAAAATGGGACACGAAATTTTGGGTGGCAAAAAACAGTAGTGAAGAAAACTAAAGCTACCAGCAAAAAGTAGCTTGCCTTTTGTTGGGTGCGATGTTACTACTTATCGCTAACTAAAACACCTTTGCTTGAGAACACTTCGTTCGGAAAGTTACGCTCGTAAATACGCTATTGTGTTGTGCAGAAATAGATTGTCATTGCAAACCTCAGCTCAGCAAAGGCAATGCACGCTCAAAAGTGTAACAGCTATAAAACGAGTGCCTTTTGTGCATATAATTGTTGCATTTGCAACTGTTTTATCTTCAACAGCAATCTTTCAAAACAACATCACATTTTCTCATCCATCGCAATTAGCACCATGAATAAACTTTACCATTTCATTGTTTGCATTATCATTTCTGTAACAATGCAAGCGCAACAACCTTTAATACAACTTGTGCAAGTTGCCGGTGGCTATGTAAGCCCGGTGGATGTGAAACATTGTGGCGATGAAAGGCTTTTTGTTGTGGAGCAACCCGGCTACATCAGAGTGCTGCAAAAAGATGGAACTAAACAAGCAACACCTTTCTTAAACATCAGTGCAAAAACACTCTCTACCGGAAGCGAACAAGGATTGCTCGGGCTTGCATTCAGCCCCAATTACAAGCAG
>CAZYXR010000018.1:5098-34318 GCA_964650845.1 uncultured Chitinophagaceae bacterium | reverse complement strand
GTAAACTACACTACTGGCACAGGCAGCGGTTCAACACGTATTTCGCGCTTTAGCCGAATGGCAAATGACAGTTCGCAAGCCGACTCTAACAGCGAAGTTGTTTTGATAACTTTTGCACAACCATACACCAACCACAATGGAGGAAATTTAATGTTTGGCCCCGATGGCTACTTATACATTTCGTTGGGCGATGGCGGCAGCGGTAACGACCCCGATAAAAATGGACAAAACAAAAATACACTGATGGGCAAAATGCTGCGCATTGATGTTGCCAATCAAGCTACTTACGCCATTCCAGCATCAAATCCATTTGTGGGGCAGGCGAATGTAAAAGAGGAAATATGGGCTTATGGATTGCGCAATGCTTGGCGTTGCAGCTTCGATAAAATTACTGGCGATTTATGGCTGGCAGATGTTGGGCAAGATGCTTTTGAAGAAATAAATTTTCAAGCCGCTTCAAGCACTGGAGGCGAAAACTACGGATGGCTTTGCCGCGAAGGTTTATCTTCTACACCACCGCCCGCAAACCTATCGGGTTGCGGCTCAACGGGTTTTGTTGATCCAATTCATACACTCTCGCATTCATCTGGCAGAGGCTGTTCGGTTACCGGTGGCTATGTTTACCGAGGTGCGCAGCATAGTGCATTATTCGGCCGCTACATTTTCACCGATTATTGTAATGGAATATTTTGGAGCATTCGCCAAACAGGCTCAAACAGCTTTTCTATAGATTCTTTACGCGACCTTTCTAACTATCGCTATTCTTCTTTTGGAGAAGATAATAACGGAGAATTGTATGTGTGTTTTCGCGCCTCTGCTACGGCTTCTACCAGCATTATTTATCGCCTTACCGACACAAGCACTTGCAATCCAGTTGCATTTGTTTCGCTCAAAGATTCATTTGAAAGTTGCGCGCCAATTTCACTTACAGCATTAAAAGGTGAAAACTTGAACTACCAATGGTTTAATGCAAACGATAGCATTGCTGGTGCAAACACAAATACATTTAGTGTTTATCAAAGTGGAGCCTATCGTGTGCGGGTTCGCAAACAAGCTGCTGGTTGCCAAACCTTTTCAAAATGGATTTATGTAACCATAAATGATACCACAGCACTTGTAGCAAACAACCAACCACTTACGTTTTGCAATACAGATAATGCACAAAATATTTCCAGTCATGTTTCTCCGCAAGGAGGCATTTTTTCAGGAAACGGAATCAGCGGCAATACTTTCCATCCTGCCATTGCTAACCCTGGCAGTAATGCTATTCAATACGATTACACTAACACGTTTGGTTGCAAATCCGAACTGCAATTCTCAATTCAAGTTGCAGGAGCTACGGCACTTATAAAAAACATTCCTATCACAAACTATTGTGTTACCGATTCGGCATTTTCGCTCGATGGCTTTATTACACCTGTGGGCGGGCAGTATCACGGCATTGATGTTTCAGCTAATAAATTCACACCTTCCACACAGGGTACAAGTAAGGTTTTTTACACTTACGCCAACACTTTCAACTGCATCAGCACCGATAGTTTTGATATAAATGTAATTGAGTGTAATCCAAATAACATTTCAGAAAAAAATGATGACGTTTTCAGCATTTACCCAAATCCAAGCAATGGCATATTTTATGTAAAGGCAGTTGCCGCAGAATCAATCATAATAACGGTTAGCGACATTCTGGGCAGCATTTATTTCCACAAAACAATAGCAAATAACATCCATGCTAATAGCATCGAAATTCACTTGCCAGAAGCTGTAACTGGAATGTATTTTGTTCAGTTAAAAACTGCAGAAAAAACTCTATGCAGCAAGATATTGATGAAGCGATAAGCTAAACAGAACAATAAATTGCATGGCATAATTTAACCTCAGTTACAACCTATGCGTAAACTCTAAACGCTTACCAAAGGGTTGCTCAATTAGCCGCCCATTATTGAATGATAAATTGCCATTCACAAATGTTTTTTGCACTTGCCCCTTAAAGGTTTTCCCTTCAAACGGACTCCACCCACATTTGTAAAGTATATTCTCTTTGCTTACCACCCATTCTTTATTCAAATCTACCAACACCGCATCGGCAAAGTAACCTTCGCGTAAGTAGCCTCGCTCTTTTACCTTAAAGCAATCTGCTACTGCATGGCTGCTTTTCTCCACAATTTTTTCCAGCGAAAGTTTACCATCGTGATACATCTGCAAAAGTACATTCAACGAATGTTGAACCAATGGCAAACCCGCAGGTGCTTGATTGTAGTGCAGTGCTTTTTCCTCGGCAGTATGCGGTGCATGGTCGGTAGCAATCACATCTATTCGGTTATCTAACAAAGCCTTCAACAATTCTGGCTTATGGCGCTTATCTTTTATTGCCGGATTGCATTTTATCTTGTTGCCCAACTGTGCATAATCATCAGCATCAAACCACAGATGGTGCACACATACTTCGGCCGTAATTCGTTTTTCAGCAAGTGGAATCGAGTTTGTAAAAAGTATAAGTTCCTCGGCAGTAGTAATGTGCAATATATGCAAGCGGGTATTATGCTTTTTGGCAAGTTCTACTGCTTCTTTTGATGAACGAAAACACACATCTTCGTTGCGAATAATTGGGTGAAACGATGCATTCAACTTATCGCCATACAAGTGCTCAAATTCAGCTTTTCGTTCGCGCACGGTAGGCTCGTGTTCGCAGTGTGTGGCTATTAAATGTTGAGCAGAAGCAAACACGCGCTCCAATATATCGTGCTTATCTACCAGCATATTTCCTGTGCTGCTGCCCATGAATATTTTCAATCCGCATACAGTGTTCAAGGGCGTTTGCATCACTTCGTCATAATTATCATTACTAACTCCCATGTAAAAAGAGAAATTAGCTGCCGATACATTTGAAGCAATTTTATATTTCTCTTCAAGCAGTTGCTGTGTTAGCGTTGCCGGATTCACATTGGGCATTTCCATAAAAGAAGTAACCCCACCCGCCACAGCAGCCTTGGCTTCGGTAGCTATACTTGCTTTATGAGTCAAACCCGGTTCGCGAAAGTGTACTTGATCATCTATCAATCCAGGAATAAGAAAAAGTCCTTCTGCATCAATCTCCTCTGCGTTAAAGTTTACGCCAAGCCCAGTATCAATACGCTCAATACGGTCATTTTTTATGAGAACATCTGCATTAAAAATCTTTCCCTCATTTACCAACTGCGCATTGCGAATAATGTAATTTGCCATGTTGCAAGGTTACAAAATATTGCCACCGGATGAAAGTCCGTGCAAACAACAAATTGCATTCAACAATTTACATCGCAAAAACATCCGACTGCTGAGTAAAACAATCGTAAAGCAAATCACAATTACTTAATCAACGTGAAACTACCTTTGTAATTTCGGGCAGTTTTGTTCATAAAAGTAACCTGCATTGTATAAACATACACACCCGGAGGTTGCGCCATCCCTTGGTAATTTCCATCCCAACCAATGTTGATGTTATCAGTTACAAATATCAATTCGCCCCATCGGTTAAACACTTTCCATTGAATAGATTTCATACCTACACCTAAAGGAAACAACACATCGTTGTTGCCATCGCCATTTGGCGAAAACACATTAGGCATGTATATCAAAGCTCCTTTTAATACATTGATGGTAATTTGAGCGTTTGATGTGCAATTATTAGCACTGGTATAAGCTAATGTGTAAGTAATGGTATCGGTAGGGTTTGCAACAGGATTTGCACAATCATTACAAGACAAATCGCTATAGGGCTGCCACAAATAAGTAGCCAGAGTAGAGCCATTGGTAACTACCGGATTCAATACCACTGGGTTGTTTTCATACACAGTTGTATCTGTTGGCAAACCAATAACTGGCGTTGCAAAAACAGTAACTAACAAAGCATCACTTGCTGTGCAGCCATTGCCATCGGTTACGGTTACACTGTAAACACCCGAGGCAGTAGCCGTTGTTGTGGCTGTTACAGCACCGTCACTCCACAAATACGAAGCATATCCCGAAGGTGCTGCGATAGTAGCACTTTCTCCTTGACAAAAACTTACATCATTACCAACAGATACTGTTAATGGTTGCGCAGCCGTAAGTGTTGCAGCATCTGTCAATGTACATCCTGCAGCATCTGTTACTGTTACCGAATAATTTCCACCCGAAATGTTACTTATGCTACTGCTTGTAGCCGCATTGCTCCATGCATAAGTAATGTTTCCATTACCACCTGCAGCATTCGCTGTTATGCTTCCACCATTGGCTCCCGCACAACCCGGTTGCACAACTGTAAGCGAAAGTGTGAGTGAGTTATTGGCAACACCAACAGTAACATGAGCAGTATCAACACAACTTCCGGCATCTTGAACATACACAACATAGCTACCCGCAGAAACACTTGTAAATGAAGCTGAAACTTGATAGTTTACACCATCTATGCTGTATTGATATGGCGGAGAACCCGCAGTAACAACAACCGATTGAATTGCACCATCATTTCCGGCACAGCTTGCATCGGTAGCGGTTGCCGTAACCTGCAAATTGCAACACCCTGTTGCCGGTGCCACAGTTACCGAGCCTGTAGCTTGGCAGTTGTTTGCATCTGTAACGGTGTAACTGTATGTTCCGGCAGTAAGGTTTGATATTGCCGAACCGCTTCCGCTATTACTCCAAGTAATTGTAAGTGTACCTGTTCCACCCGATGCGGTAATACTTGCTGTACCATCGCCTCCAGTGCAGGTTTCAGGTGTCGAAACAGCATTGGATACTGTTGGCGCATTTGAGTTAGATAAATTGAATGTGGTATCCTTAACACAGTTATTTCCTGTATTGGTAATGGTAACACTATATGCACCTGCTCCAAGATTTGGATTATTGGCTCCTGTAGCGCTATTACTCCATGCGTATGTATTGTTTGTAACGGGCAGTACAGTTAAATCAATGCTTCCGTCATTCACACCACAACTTGGCTGCGTTAACGCTGCGCTGATATTCCATGTGCAGCAAACCGGCCCAGCCGAAACAACCACATTGCCTGCTACAGAACAGTTTCCGGCATCGGTAATTGTAACTGAATAGGTATTGGGAGTAAGCCCACTGATAGCTGGTGTAACTTCACCATTACTCCATAAAAAAGTCAATGTACCCGTTCCTCCAATTACGGTAACGCTTGCTGTACCATCATTATCACCCAAGCAACTCTCGGCAGTTGCATTGATGGATGTAATAACCGGAGGACTTGGCTCGGTGAATGTAATTGTTTGTGTTGCGGAACAAGTACTTGCATCAACTACCGATATAGTGTAGTTGCCCGCAGCCAAACCGGTAAGTGGTGCAGTTCCGGCAATAGGAATAACTTGTGTTTGTGGAGCACCTTGCCCGTTATCTACGGTAACAGTATATGGAGCTGAACCGCCAGCAAGTGTTACACTCACACTGCCATTTGCAGTATTGCAACTTGGTTCAACTTTATTACTAAAAGTAAGCGTAGGGCCATTGCTGTTGTTCAGGTTAACTACCGTGTCTTTGTTGCAAGAAGGATTACCCGTTTCTGAAACAGTAACATTGTATTGCCCAGCTGCAAGGTTATTTTGAGTGGCTTGTGCCGGTAATGAATTACTCCAAGCATAAGTATAATTAACTGATGGCGATGGTGTAACTGTAATACTTCCGGTGCTTTGCCCGCAATTGGGTTGAACGGTAGCTATTGCCAAAGACAAGTTGCAACAATTTGGTCCCGCAGCGATAGTAAAGTTGATGGTATCGGTACAATTGTTGGCATCACGCACATTCAAAATATAATTACCCGGTGCAAGATTTGTTACAGGAAAAGCCGCAATAGAAGTTGTACTTCCAGGGTTAGATGCCGGAGCGTAATTCCACTGTAATGTTCCAGTACCACCCGTGGCAGTAGCCGAAGTAAGGGTTCCGTTGTTTTGCCCTGCACAAACTTCCGCAGCTACAACTGGCGTGTTTATAGTTGGTGCATTAGGTGGCGTTAATGTCAATGTTTGCGATACAGTGCAGTTATTCGCATCGCGCACAGTAATGGTATATGTAACAGCAGCAAGATTACTTACGGGGGCAGTTCCGGCAATAGGCACATTTTGTGTTTGAGGGCTGCCCTGACCATTATCAATAGTTACTACATAAGGTGCTGTACCACCGCCAAGTGTAACACTCACACTACCATTACTTTGCCCGCAGCTTGGGTTGGTTTGATTGCTAAATGAAAGTGTTGGTGTAACAGCCGGATTGATAGTAACGGAGCCTGTACCCGTGCAACCATTGGCATCGGTGGCGGTAACGCTATATGTACCGGCAGACATATTGGTAGCAGTTGCCGTAGAACTACCTGTAGATGGCGACCACACATAGGTATAAGTACCGGCACCACCACTTGCTGTAAAGGTTGCCGAACCACTTGTGGCACTTGCACAGGTTACATCTTGTTTGGTTTGAACTGCAACAGTTATTGTGGGGCAAGGCGAACAAGGAGCAACCGTTGAAACTCTTACCACCAAAGTTGTTCCAGCATTGTCAACAACTCTGATAGAATCGCTACTTGGAGGAGGAGTAACCGTTGCACCAGTTCCAAAATTTACCCATTGGGCAGGAGAGTTACAGGTTGAACCTGATGTACAAGTATTCACAAAAGGAATCCATGTTCCTCCACAACTTGTACATTCTGCTTGATTCGTAATAGGTGTAACTTGAGCAGTGCGCCAATATGACCACGTAAACACAGGGCTTCCACCGCTTACTGTAAGATTGCCGTTGTTTTCTTTACACACCGAAATAGGAGTACAAGAATTTACCACAATTTTTATGGAATCAGCGCCACAAGGCAATGTGTAAACAATGTTATGCGTTCCAACACCTGCCGTGTCAGGGTTAAATGAACCCGTAGTTGGGTTTACACCCGGCCCACTGAATGTACCACCAGGAGTAGAAACAGTTATTGTTACCGCACTTGCTGTTACGCAAAGTGGAGGAACTTTACACATAGTTGCATCGCAACATATAATTGGTATAGTAGCACAAGCGGCACCCGCTATTTGCTGAATAGAACCTGTGCGCGCACCACCAGACGAAGACCCAGTTGAACCCGCTGCAATAATATCTCCAGCAGTACTAATTTGCACATCATATACATTAAAGCTGGTAACATAAGTTGCAAGTTGATTAAGATTGGGATCGAACTTTACTACCTGATTTCTTGAACCTACAAAAATATTACCGCAATCATCTATATCAATACCGCTATTCTGCACTTGTGAACTTGCAAAATTCCCACCGGGTATGGCAACTGACGCAACAATTGCAAGGGTGCTCAAGTCCCGTTTATCTAATCTGTTTCCTCTATTTACATACGCAAAACCATTGTAAGTTCTTAATGCACAAATTCCGGTATTGTTTACCCTGAAGTTTTCGCACTTATATCCAAAACTATATGAGTTTGGAAAGTATGTTTTTGAATTGGTAGGGTTCGCGCATATTGAAAAGTTTTGATTGATGTAACCAATAGAATCATGCGTCAAAAAATAATACTTACCGTTGCCTGCTGGCGCAATTGCGCGAACTTCTTGTGTTGGAAACAACTCTCCACCAGTTACTTGTAAACTATTGGTAACGTTTCCGTTTGTCATATTTACTTGATAGATATAAGGAATTGGCGGTATTGCACCACCAGTTCCACCAATTACCAATCTTGTTTGGTCGCAGTTAAAAGTGATTGTCCAAAACTCTGTAGATAAACCACCTACTGTATTAGGATTATTGTAAACCAAAGTCCCGGTAGGGTTTACTTTCACCAAGCCACCACCGGTTCCCTCCGTAACATACGCACTTCCGGCATCATCTACCGCCAACGCCCCTAACCATGTATTGGCAGTATCGTAAGGTGTATTATACGTCCACAGCAATGTGCCTGTATTGCTGTATTTTAAAAGTTGTAATGGCATAACGCCACCAATCAAAAAAGCATTTCCCGAAGCATCTTTATCGCACTCCCAAACACATTTCCATTGTGTATTAAAATTAGGTGTTTGCACCCATGGATCAATAACAACAGTTTTATTTTTATTGTAATTGCCTACAACAAATGAAACTGTATTGTTTACTACTTGAAATTGCGAGGCAATTGAACTTCTATTATTTCCTTCATAAAAAGTTACAGGCGCATTTTCTGTAATATCGCCAAACAAGGTTGTTACTTGAAGTTTTCCATTTTGTGCCAACACTACATTTTTATCTGAAGCGTAGTGCATTTTAACGAGCGAAGGGTCTGCATGTGGATGCAGAATAACTGAATACTTAATTCCATTTTCGGGATGAATAATGTATTCCACATCAACATTGGGATAAAGGTTTTTGTAAGTAATTTTTTTGAATGCAGCACATTGGTCAATGGAGGCATTAGGATTTGCCTTATCTGCTTTTAATGCATACGAGTGATGAGTTTGTTGCTTTTCGGTTGCAACAATTTTCACATCAGGATTGGCGCCTACCCAATCAAAACTTGTAAAATCATGTGTTGAAACATATCTCGGTTTAGTCTTATCGCCTTTTTTTCTGTTCTTATTTTTCTCCAAATTATAAAAATGGTAGATAACGCCTTCTGTAGTAAAGTATATCATTTTACCAGGCTCTTCTACCGCATATTTTATATCCTTATTGCTTAAGCTTGAGTGCCTCAAATTAAACTGACCTTTGTTTTCAATAAACTCTCTGTTAGTTCCGTAGGTTGCTGTCCAGCTATTTGAGTTTGCAGCATTGGTTGAAAATAAAAAACCCGCCACGAATGCAGCAGTTGACAGTAAAAATTTTCTCATTGATTTATTTTGTAGTTCCGTTTTGTAAATCAAAGATGTAAAAATCTTTATATCAGTTGTAATAGAGTATAACAATTTGTTTAACAGTATCTTAAACTACAATAAATGAGTGTAATATTTCATCGCAACCTCGGCACAGCGCAATTGCACGTAGAATAACCGACTATATTTGTCGGCATTACTTGACAACTTTTCATAATCGGTATAAGTTGCCTTTGCTTCCAACAATAATTCCGATACATTCGCGTTCTATTTTCAAACCAAAGTATTATGAAAAGCATCATCAAATTAACAGCAATTGTAGCAGTATTTGCAGGCGTTGTGGCTTTATCTTCTTGTCATCGCCAAACTTGCCCAACGTACACAAAATCTACTAACGAAGCACCTGCACAAGTTCGCGCATAAAATGAATTGGATACCACTTTCGAGCGAACAACAGTTTCTCAACTTGTTGTTGGAGTCAAATAGCCTGCCGGTAGCCGTGTTTAAGCACAGTACACGCTGCTCGGTAAGTTCTATGGCAAAACGTTCGTTAGAGTCGGCTTGGCAAAAAGCTACCGATGAAATGCCAATTTATTATCTCGACTTGTTGCAGTATCGCAACATATCTAATCTTATTGCCACCAACTTAAATGTAATTCACCAGTCGCCCCAACTCATTATTATCAAAAACGGAAAAGCTGTTTATCACGCTTCGCACAGCGAAATTGATGTTCAGGAGGCAGTTGAGTCTGTTCTACAAAAATGAAGTTCATAAAAATCCTTCCGGCTCTAATTGCCCTAACTTTTTTATTGCTAACTGCTGCGTGCGATACGCCCGAAAAACTTTTAAAAAGTACCGACCTTGACTATAAACACAAAAAGGCAATGCAGTGGTACAACAAAAAACAGTACTACAAATGCATTCCGGTGTTTGAAGAGTTGATGGGCTTATACAAAGGAACCAAATCAACCGAAGAAATTTATTATTACTACTGTTTGGCAAATTTCAAACAAGGCGACTACATCATTTCAGCTTATCATTTAAAGAACTTCTACGACCTTTATCCCAGCAACGAACATGCTGACGAATGCCTCTACCTTCATGCCAAAAGCTATGAAAAACTTTCGCCCACCTATGAACTTGAACAAACCTATACCTATAAAGCGCTGGAAGCCTATATGCTTTACATGAGCAACTTCTACGACCCCAAACGCACAGATTCTTGCAACATGGCTATTGCCAAAATGCGCAAAAAATTAGAGAAAAAAGCGTTAAGTAATGCTGAGTTGTATTATAAAATAGGGCATTATCGCGCAGCGGCAACAACTTTCGAGCAGCTATTGGAAACCTACCCCGATATTGACAACACCGAACGTATTTATTTTATGATTGTAAAAGCAAATCAAAAATTTGCGCACAATAGCATTCCATCCAAAAAAGCCGAAAGGTATTCGCATGTAATAGATAGTTATATCACTTTCAAAAAGCGTTTTCCTGCAAGCAAATTCATGGAAGAAGCTTCCGAATACGAACAACAAGCACAGTTTCAAACCGTTAAAGGACTGCTCGAACACGGTCAAACTGCAGCATTGGGCGAGCGTGAACGAATCTTTAATAAATGTATTTATGAAGCCGGTGTGCGCAAAAATTTAATAACCGACCTCAAAATACAGGCAAAGTGCGATGCAATTGCAGAACACGCATCATTTTTAATTGTAAAAAACCACTTTTTAATTGCCGAAGAAATGCGTGGAATAGCAAAATCGCAGCCACTGGAGCAAACTGTGAAAAGTTATGTTACATTTGCAGCCCAATTTAAAGATAGCAAGTACGCTCGCGAGGCCGATAAAATGTATCGCACTGCTACTAAAACATTAGAAAAATTGAAAGAAAATGGATAAGTCTAAAAAAGTAAAATTGTCGCAACTGAATCCCTATATCGAAACACAGAATTTGGAAGCGATAGCGAAAGACACTGGAAACATCTACGAATCATTGTATATGATTTCTAAAAGAGCAAACCAAATCAGCAAAGAACTGAAAGAGGAATTGCACTCAAAATTGAAAGATTTTGAAAGCCACGACTCATTGGAAGAAATAAACGAAAACCGCGAGCAAATTGAAATTTCGCGTTTTTACGAGCGCTTGCCCCATGCAACAATTATTGCAACCAATGATTTTGAAGAAGGCAACATCTACGTGCGCAATCGTGCAGAAGACGTAGCAGAACAAGCATAAATCAATAAAATCATGCGCCATGGATTTGAATGGAAAAAAAATCTTATTGGGCGTTTGTGGTTCTATTGCAGCATATAAAAGCGCACTGATTGTGCGCTTATTAGTAAAAGCCGGAGCAGAAGTGAAAGTTATCACAACCGCTTCGGCTTCTGCATTTATTACACCGCTCACGCTTTCTACATTAAGCAAAAACCCGGTAATACAAGAAATTGCAGATGCCGACAACTGGAACAATCACGTAGAATTAGGCTTATGGGCCGATGTCTTTTTAATAGCACCGGCTTCAGCAAACACCATTGCAAAAATGGCAGCCGGCATTTGCGATAATATGTTATTGGCATGTTACCTATCAGCCAAATGCCCTGTAGTATTTGCACCTGCAATGGATTTGGATATGTGGAAACATCCGGCAACACAGCGCAACATAAATACACTACAAGAATTTGGCAATAAGTTAATTCCCGTAGAGTTTGGCGAGTTAGCCAGCGGATTGGTAGGAGACGGCCGAATGGCTGAACCCGAAACAATAGTGCAATATCTTGCATCATTATCATTGTAATTCATTTGTTACCAAATGGACAATTCAACAAGTTTAAAAGTATTGATAACTGCCGGCCCCACCCGCGAGGCCATAGACCCCGTGCGCTACATTAGCAATCACAGCTCGGGAAAAATGGGAATTGCCATTGCAGAATCATTTGCAAAACAAGGCTGCTTGGTTACGTTGGTTTTAGGTCCTACTCACCTAACCGTAAACAATCCACTTGTTAAGATAGAACAAGTAACATCGGCAAAAGAAATGTATGATAAATGCAATACACTTTATGCGCAGGTCGATGTAGCCATATTTGCAGCAGCAGTAGCCGATTACACACCCAAAGAAGTTGCAACGCAAAAAGTAAAAAAAAATAGCGGTGAGTGGAATATAGAATTGGAGAAAACAAAAGACATTGCGCAAGAAATGGGCAAGCGTAAAACCAACAAACAGTTGAATATTGTGTTTGCTTTAGAAACCAACAATGAATTAGAAAATGCTCATGCTAAATTGATAAAAAAGAATGCAGATTTTGTTGTATTAAACTCCATGCAAGACGAGGGTGCGGGCTTTGGGCACGACACCAATAAAGTTACGCTCATCTTCAAAAATGGCTTAGTTAAAAGCAAAACATTGATGACAAAGCAAGCATTAGCAGAAGACATCTGCCAAGAGGTAATTAACACCTACAAAAACTTATAGATTCAGAGTTCTATAAAATCGGAACAAACCAACTCCCAATTTGGTAATATCAGGAATAAAAAAAGAGGTATTCAAGAAAACCCGAATACCTCCTTATAATTTTATGAATAATGCTTCTTATTGCAATCTAAATACCACCGGAACAATGTATCGGCATGGAACCGATTTACCTTGTTGTTTACCCGCTTTCCATTTAGGCATTCCTTCAATTACACGTTTTGCTTCCCTATCCAAACCTGGGCTTACTCCTTTTTTAATTTCTACTTGACGGATACTTCCATCATCCCACACCACAAAGCCTACAATAACTTTTCCTTGAATATCATTATCACGTTCCATGTTTGGATAGTTAATGTTATCGCGTAAGTACTTATAAAGTGCTTGTTCGCCACCCGGAAACTCCGGAGACTGCTCTACAATAGTAAAAATTTCAGGTTCACGAACCACAGGCGCTTCCACCACTTCGTTTATTACAGGTTCAGCGTTAATATCTCCCTCCTGAGTTTTAGTTGAAATTTCAGCTTCTTTCAAATCCTTAATTTCAACAGGCTCTTCTTCCTGGCGCACCTCTTCTTGCTTTTTCACAATCATCTCCACAAAACGCACAGTTGGACGAGTTGGTGGCGGTGGTGGCGGTGGTGGTGGTGGTGGTGGTGCTTTTTCATCTAATGGTGGTGGCTCTGCCAAGGTTACTACAGTTTCTACAAACTCTTCTTCTTTGTTCCCTCCACTCAAAAAAGACCAATCTACCTGACTGCCTGCAATAAATGCACCAAACAAAATCAGTGCAAAAAGCAAACCCATTCCTGAATTTTTTGGTTGGATTTGGCGAAGTTCATAGGCTCCATAGTTTTTGTTTCTATTGTCAAAAACTATATCGTCAAAACTCCAGTTTAAATAATTTTTTGCTTCCATACTGTTGCGTTTGCTTTTACAGATGCTTGCTTTTTAATTTTCCATAATTATTCTTTGGCAAATGCTGCCACTTCACCTCCATTTTCTATTGCTTCCACCTCGATAGGATCCGGATCTTGAATTGCATAAATTTTTGTTCCGGTTATATCCATTTCGTCTAAGATGTTTACCATATTGTCGTAACGAGCTTTTTTAAGCATCTTAATCAATACAATAAAATCGCGTGGTTGCCCAGCCCGTTTATTGCCCGGAGGGTAAACGCATGCAACACTTTTTGCTACTTCTTTTTGCTTGCGCAAAATTTCTTTTCTGATACCCCCATCACCAGCAAATGATGTCTTATTTAAGCCTGCTACTTGCAACCCTTCATAATACCATACTTGATCTAAGGTATCTAACAGAATGTGCATTACCTGACAATCGGCAACATCCGTTTGCTCATCGGGCTTATCAACCTTTTTGGGCATATTCAACTCCATAGCCTGTGGTTTATTCAGAGTTGTGGTAAGCATGAAAAACGAAATGAGCAAAAAAGCTAAGTCAACCATTGGTGTCAAATCCACGCGGGTTGACATTTTCTTGCTGCGCTTTTTCCCTTTGTGTTTACCATGTCCTCCACCGTCTCCGGTTTCCATTTGTGCCATTACTTAGCTCTCCTATATTTTAGTAAACAATTACTCTTCTGCCTTCGCTTCCGAAGGACCCGATAGAGACGTTATTAAATTAAAACGATACACATCTTTTTCTTTCAACACGGCAATCACTCTTTGCACTGCTTGAATATTGGTGAACTTATCACCTTTTATTGCAATACGCATCTTAGGATTTGCATAACGTGCAGCCATCACCCAATCGCCCAATTGATTGTGAACAGAATCCATTGGAATACCAGGCATGTTCTTCTTGTAGTTGTTATAATCATTGCCACTCATACTCAACACTCTTGGCAAATCTTCTACAGGTGTACCCAACATATCAACCAATGCAAACTGCTTTTTTTGCTCTTCGGTAATGCCTTTTAGATTTGGATATTTATCGCCATACTTTTCAACCATGTTGGTTATGGCATCGTACCTTGTAGCACCCATATTGGTGCTTAAATATGCTTTACCTTCTTTATCTACCGATATGTAAATTGCATCTTCCACTTTAATCATTGAGCGAGAAGACGGCATATCAATAACCACCGACTGATCGGGGCGAAACTTCGCAGTTAATATAAAGAAAGTAAGCAGTAGAAATGATACATCGCACATGGCGGTCATATCCACAATCGTACTCTTGCGAGGAACTTTAACCTTTGGCATTTCTTAATGCTTTATGGTAAGAAAAAATTATTTACCGTGTTTGCTTGATGCAAACGATTGTGCAATCGAAAATCCGATTTCGTCAATGCCGTAAGTCAATTTATCTATCATGCCTGTAAACACGTTATAGAAAATAATTGCAAAAGCAGAAGTACCGATACCGATTGCTGTGTTAATCAAGGCCTCAGAGATACCTGATGCCAAAGCACCTGGGTCTGGAGTTCCTGATGTTGCCAAAGCTGCGAAAGCTTTAATCATACCAATTACCGTTCCCAAAAGGGCTACAAGTGTTGCAACCGATGCAATAGTTGCAAGGATTGGTAGATTTTCTTCCAACGATGGTAGTTCCAAAGCAGTAGCTTCTTCAATCTCTTTGCTGATAGCAAGAATTTTTTTCTCTTCTTCCAAACCAGTAGTTTTTTCCATCTCTTCGTATTTTACCAAGCCAGCCAATACTACGTTTGCAACTGAACCTTTTTGTTTGTTGCACTCTGCAATAGCTGCACTGATATTATTTGAAGCCAAATTGTGTTTTACTTTTTGCAAGAAGGTTTCTAAAGAGCCTGTGCCATTTGCTTTGCGAATAGTAATAAAACGCTCAACCGCGAAAGTGATTACCATTAAAGCCATTGTCATCAAAAAAGGTACAATGAATCCACCTTTGTAGATGATACCGAAGTAATCGCCAGGTTTTGGTTCATGTCTTGTTTCATCAATAAAGTGTTTAACGTCTCCAAACACCAAATGGAATATAAGGTGCGAAACAATTAAAGCAACTACAATTACTACGGTTCCCATTGGGAATTTACCAGATTTTTTTGGTGCTGTTGCAGCCTGAGCCATGACAGTTTGTTTTTAGTTTAAAAAATGAATTTTTCTAATTAGGAGCGCCAAAACTATTTGTTTTTATGACACCTCCAAACCGTTGTATGATTTTTATACATCACCATAACGTATAATAAAACTGAATTGTATAGGGCTAAAAAAATTATGACAATTCTATGACAATTCTTGTTTTTTCAGATTATGCAAAAAAATCTTACTGACATACAGTAGGTTATATGTATAGAATAAATTGACATCAATATACTATCGTCCCATAAAAAATCAACTTAGTTAAAAATCCCTTTCTCGGTAAAAAAATTACTTTCGCAAGCCTCATGCAAAACAAGTTTATATCTGAGCTTAAAAAATTATTGGCCAACCCTAAAAGATGTGTGATAGTTACTCATCGCCAACCCGATGGCGATGCTATGGGTTCATCGCTGGCATGGCAACGTGTTCTTAAAGCACTGAAACATGATGTAGTGTTTATTTCGCCAACTGAAATAACTCAAAACTTAGATTGGTTACCTGATTATAACACAGCTCTTTCATTTGAAAATGAGAAATTAAAACCTACCGCAAAGGAATCAATACAAAATGCTGATGTAATTTTTTGTTTGGATTTTAATGCGCTTTCGCGGTTAGAAAACTTAGGCGAAATTATTGCTGCAACATCCGCAATTAAAGTGATGATAGACCATCACATACAACCCGAAAATTTTGCACAATTAGTTTTTAGTAATACGCAATATGCAGCCACCTGCGAAATGATTCATGATGTGATAGAACAGCTTGGCGAATTAGAGAATATAGATCGCGACACCGCTAATTTGCTTTATGCCGGCTTGTGTACCGATACCGGATTTTTTCAATTCAACAATACAACCCCCAACGTGATGCGCGTAGCCGGGAGCCTTATTGCAAAGGGTGCCGAGCCTGCATTTATTAGCGAAATGGTAAACAATATTTTTAGCGAAAAACGATTGCGCTTTTTCGGATATTGTTTAGACAGAAAATTGCAATTTGCCAAAAACGGCAAAGTAGCTTATATGCTTTTGAGCAGCAAAGAAATAAAACGCTTTTGGCTGCAAAATGGCGATAGCGAAGGCTTGGTGAACTACCCGTTCAAAATTAAAGGTGTAGAAATGAGCGTTTATTTCAGCGAAGAAGGCGAGAAAATAAAAATTTCGTTTCGCAGCCGCGGAACAACATTAGATATGAGCACATTTGCACGCACCAACTTTGAAGGCGGTGGGCATTTTAATGCATCGGGCGGCAAAAGTTTTCTTTCATTAGAAGAAACAGAGCAAAAATTTCTGAAAGCATTAGACGATTTAGAATTTTGAACTAATGTTGCCATCGAAAAACAAACAGACTAAACCAAAAGTGTTTACCCTAATCTGAGCCAATCGTTAATAAAATTTTAAAACACAAACATTCATCAGTAATGAAAAACATCAACAGAAACATGATTGCTATGTTGCTTTTTACAGGGTTGTTTACATCCTGCAATGCCAACGGCACCAAACCAGAACCAACCTCATTGAACGAAGCATTAAATCAAACAACAGAAACAACAACAGAGCCAATGGCACAAGAAAGTACAAACTGGAAAGAGACACCGGGTGTTTACGCCCAAATTGCAACCGATAAAGGGAATATTGTGTTGCGCCTTGAATATCAAAAAGTACCTATGACAGTAGGTAACTTTGTAGCACTTGCAGAAGGCAAAATGAAAAACGACAAAAAAGCTGCCGGAGTTCCGTACTACGATGGCTTGAATTTTCACCGTGTAATTCCTCAATTTATGATTCAGGGAGGTTGCCCGCTTGGTAACGGCTCGGCTGGCCCAGGCTATCAATTTGATGATGAAATTGACCCAACTTTGCGCCACGATGGCCCGGGTGTTTTATCTATGGCAAATGCCGGCCCTGGCACAAACGGCTCTCAGTTCTTTATTACACATAAAGAAACTCCGTGGTTAGATGGAAAACACACCGTTTTTGGTAGAGTGGTAGAAGGGCAAAGTGTTGTTGATGCAATTGCAGGCAACGATAAAATTAATAAAGTAAGCATCATTCGTGTTGGTGCAGATGCTCAAAACTTTGATGGAGTAAAAGCATTTAACGACAAAGCAGAAGCTGCCATTAAAGCTAAAGAAGAATCCAAGAAAAATGCTCGCGCATCATTCGAAAAATTGGTAAAAGAAAAATTCCCTACTGCGAAAAAAACTCCATCGGGCTTGTATTACATTATGGAAAAAGTTGGCACCGGCACTCAAGCCACTGCGGGTAAAAACGTAAGTGTACATTACACCGGAACTTTGGCCGATGGAACAAAATTTGATGCTTCATACGACCGTGGGCAACCACTTCCTTTTGTATTGGGGCAAGGTCAAGTTATTAGAGGCTGGGATGAAGGTATTGCTCTTTTGAAAGTTGGTGGCAAAGCCAAATTGATTATCCCTTCAGATTTGGGTTATGGCGAAAGAGGCGCTGGCGGTGTTATTCCACCAAATGCAACATTGATATTTGATACCGAATTGATGGATGTAAAATAAGCAATCAAATCTTCCATAAATTTTCAAAACGCTATCACATTCGTGATAGCGTTTTTTGTTTATCGCAACTGCAATTACATATTATTGTTGAATAAAGAATGAGACCAACCGAGATGAGTGAGAAAAACATAAACCATCAACCGAACCGATTTGATATTTTGCCATTGACAAATTGGTGCAAAACCGATAAACATCCTTTTGTAATTGCCGGTCCATGCAGCGCTGAAACCGAAGAGCAAGTTTTTAGCACCATTCGCAGCATCACATCGAAAACAAAGAAAGTAAGCATGCTTCGCGCAGGTGTGTGGAAGCCTCGCACACGCCCAAACACATTTGAAGGCGTAGGCCCTGTGGGCTTGCCGTGGATTGTAAATGCAGGTAAAGAAGCTGGCTTGCCGGTTTGTGTAGAGGTTGCCAATCCACTGCATGTAGAATTGTGTTTAAAAATGGGCGTAGATGTGCTGTGGATAGGCGCACGCACCACCGTATCTCCATTCATCATTCAAGAAATTGCCGAAAGCTTAAAAGGTGTAGATATTCCGGTGATGGTAAAAAACCCTGTAAATCCTGACTTAGATTTATGGATTGGAGCAATTGAAAGGCTGAATAATGTAGGAATAAGAAAACTGGCAGTAATTCATCGCGGCTTTTCGGCTTACGAAAAAACAGTTTATCGCAATCCACCAATGTGGGAAATTCCCATAGAGCTTCGCAGGCAACATCCCGAAATACCAATCATTGTAGATCCATCGCACATGGGCGGCAGCCGCGATTTAATTCAACCACTTTCGCAACAAGCTATGGATATGGGTTTTGATGGTTTGATGATTGAATCGCACATACAACCCGATAATGCCTGGAGCGATGCAAAACAACAACTATCGCCCGATGCACTCGCCAATCTGTTAGAAACATTAGTGGTTAGGCAAGCCAATGTACCGCAAGATGAATTCAACCCTTTACATGATCTGCGAGCAAGAATCGACCGCATTGACAACTACATTGTTGAATTGATGGGCGAACGCATGGGCATCAGTCAAGAAATAGGAAAGTATAAGAAAGAAAACGACTTAGCCATTCACCAAGCTGCGCGCTGGAGCAGCATTGTGCAAAGTGCCTTACAAAAAGGTAGAAACATTAAGTTGAGCGATGCTTTTATACTTAAAGTATTTCAACAGATTCATAATGAAAGTATCCGCCATCAAAGTTTAAAGATGGAAGAGTAAACACACAAAATCTAACAATCTGTATTTACAGGGTTTATTTTGAACCCGTGAAATAGTAATTTTTTACATCACTCGGGTTGGTTTTGTTTACTGCATTACCCGAAACTGTTAGTGCATTGCCATTCAAATTTCCAGAACCCGAAAACTTATATGTATCGGTGGAACCGTAAATCAAGCCATCTTCGCTTACTGTAATACTTGAATTGTCGGTAACTTTGGCATTATTGATTGTTGCATAAGTTGCAAACGATCCAAGAAAAGGAGTTTGAAGTTGAATTCTGAGCGTAGAGTTATCTACTTTTTCTACAATCACTCTTTGGATGGTCTGTCCCGATTGCCCGTTGTAAACGCCCACCCAATCATCTGCATTTTTCTTGTTACACGATGAAATTGTTACTGCAAAAACCAATACGATTAACGAAAAGTACTTCATGAATTTTGTATTTATCTGTTGCTAAAGTAAAAATTGAACTTTTATTCGCAACTAAATTTATTCGCGATGGAAACACTCAAAACATTACTTCAAAAGTTTGGCGAAAATGGCGAAAAAACCGGCTGGACTTATATTGACATTCCTGCCGAAACAGCTTCTGCCATTAAACCCAACAACAAGCAAATTTTTCGGGTTAAAGGTAAAATTGAAAATCATGAGATAAATGCAGTAGCAGTTTTTCCAAGAGGCGATGGAAGTTTTATTATGCCCGTAAATGCCACCATGCGCAAAGCAATAAAGAAACATGAAGGCACTACGATTATTGCAATGTTAGAAGAAGACAAAACGCCCCCTCCCCTTTCTGCAGATTTACTGGAATGCTTAGAAGACGATGCAAAGGCGAAAGCATATTTTAATTTGCTCTCGCCCTCGCACCGAAACTACTTTTCTAAATGGATAGAAAGTGCTAAAACAATTGAAACAAAAACCAAGCGTATTGCCCAATCTGTAAATGCCCTTGCGCTGCACAAAGACTACCCTACTATGATTCGCGAATCAAAAAATAAGCATATAGAATAAATAACTACGCATACAGCATTGGCACTTCAATCATCAACACCGAAGTTTTAGACTTTGCTCGTAGAGTAATTTCATTTGTATCACTAACTCCTATTGCATCACGCGTATGCAACACATCATCGGCAACTGCCAACTCACCATCTATTACAAACGCATAAACACCATTACCGGCATTGTGCATACGATATTCAACACTCATACCTTCTTCAATTTCTGCAAGCGAAAGCCAAGCATCTTGATTTATTAAAAGTGTTGCATCGCTTTTTTCGGGCGATACAATGGTTTGAAATTTATTCACCCGCTCATCTGCAAAAAAAGTTTTTTGATCGTAACGCGGCACAATGTTGCGCTCTTTTGGAAAAATCCAAATCTGCAACAGATTCAACATATCGTAATGCGAAGCATTGTATTCGGAGTGCCTGATACCACTTCCGGCACTCATTATTTGCACATCGCCACTTTCTATAACACCTTCGCCTCCGCTGCTGTCTTTATGTTTCACTGCTCCGCTGAGTGGAATGGTAACAATTTCCATGTTGTCGTGCGCATGGGTAGAAAAACCCATTGAAGGCGAAACTGTATCATCATTTAATACTCGTAGTGCGCCAAACTGGATTTTGGTTTTATCAAAATATGAGGCAAAAGAAAAACTATGGTTAGCTCTTAGCCAGCCGTGGTCTGCATGTCCTCTGTCTTCGTTGCGATGAATGATAGTTTTCATCTTGTACTCCTTTGTTTGTGAAATGCAAAAATAAATAGATGTTTAAACATTTAATTTGCTTTGGCTATTTTTAGGAAACGTATAAGTCAGCAAAACCACAAGAAAAAAAGAAAAAACAAATCAATTTTGCGGTTTCAAAGTAAAAAACCTA
The DNA here is from genome assembly GCA_964650845.1 of uncultured Chitinophagaceae bacterium. GTDB lineage: Bacteria > Bacteroidota > Bacteroidia > Chitinophagales > LD1 > UBA7692. Next base: position 13,318 of record CAZYXR010000018.1, on the reverse strand, counting down.
CATTCGCAGCCCATTTTTAAAACGAGGGAGTTCCTTTGCCGGAACGTAAGAACCTCAAAAAAACAATAACATGGCAAAAGAAATTTCAACGTACATCAAGTTGCAGGTAAAAGGCGGTCAAGCAAATCCTGCACCACCAATTGGTCCTGCATTAGGTTCAAAAGGTGTAAACATTATGGAGTTCTGCAAGCAATTCAATGCACGCACGCAGGACAGAATGGGCAAAGTATTGCCTGTGGTAATCACCGTTTATTCCGACAAAAGTTTTGATTTTATTATCAAAACCCCACCAGCCCACAACTTGTTGATGGAGCTTACCAAAAAAACTGCCGGTTCTGCCGAGCCAAACCGTAAAAAAATCGGTGCAGTATCATGGGATGTAATTCGCAAAGTAGCCGAAGAAAAAATGCCCGATTTAAATTGCTTTACCATTGAAAGTGCTATGAGCATGGTTGCTGGTTCTGCAAAAAGCGCAGGGTTCACTATCGAAGGCAAAGCCCCTTGGGAAAACTAATTGATTATTCATTCCAATAGTTGAGCAAACATTAATCATTCAAAAATTATTAAACAGTGGAAGGGGTGTTTTCGCCTCGTTTGCACCACATAAATTTTCAGTAATATGAAACTCACAAAGAAAAGAAAAGCTGTAGCAGGCAAAGTGGACAAAAACAAATTATATTCACTTGAAGCAGCTACCGCATTAGTAAAAGAAGTAAACACAGCAAAGTTTGACGCTTCTGTTGATTTACACATTGCTTTAGGGGTAGATCCTAAAAAAGCCGACCAAGCCATTCGTGGCACGGCTGCATTGCCACACGGTACTGGTAAAACAAAAAAAGTATTGGTGTTAACCACTGCCGATAAAGAAGACGAAGCTAAAAAAGCTGGTGCTGACTATGTAGGCTTGGAAGAATTTGTACAAAAAATAGAAGGCGGTTGGATTGATTTTGATGTGGTAATTGCTACACCAAACGTGATGGCCAAAATAGCCAAAATCGGTAAAATATTAGGACCAAGAAACTTAATGCCAAACCCAAAATCTGGCACAGTAACACCAGAAGTTGGCAAAGCAGTAGAAGAGGTTAAGAAAGGTAAAATTGCTTTCAAAGTAGATAAGTTTGGTATTGTTCACACATCGGTTGGTCGCGTTAGTTTCTCTCCGGTGCAATTGAGCGAAAACGCATCTGCATTATTGCAAACACTTTCTAAAATGAAGCCTGCAACCGCAAAAGGTATCTACTTCAAAGGTATCAGCTTGGCAAGCACCATGAGCCCTGGAATCAATGTTGATTACAAATCAGTTGCAGGTCTATAATTCATTAACTTCTAAAAAATTGAAATCATGACAAAGTCAGAAAAAACACAAGAAATACAAGACCTGAAAGAAAAATTCAGCACAGCACAATATTTTTATCTAACCGATTCATCTTCATTGAATGTAGAAACCATCAACCGTTTCCGCAGACTTTGCTTCAACAAAGGTGTTGAATACCGTGTTGCTAAAAACACATTGGTGCGCAAAGCATTAGAGCAGTTAGAAGGCAACTACGAAGAGGTATATCCATTGTTGCACGGTGTTACAGGTATCATGTTTGCTACCGAAGGTGCCACACCAGCAAAACTTTTAAAAGAGTTTCGCGAAAAAACCGATAAACCGGTTTTGAAAGGTGCATACATTGATAGCGCAGTATTTGTGGGCGATAACCAACTTGCGTCTTTGGCAGCATTGAAGAGCAAAAACGAGCTTATTGGCGATATCATCGGCTTATTGCAATCTCCTGCAAAAAACCTTATCAGCGCTTTGCAAGGCTCTTCGGGTCAAAAAATTGCAGGCTTGGTAAAAGCATTAGAAGAAAGAGCGCAATAATATTTATTGAACTTAAATTCATAAAGCACTATCGGCAACGGTGGTGCTTTTTTTATTCCCCCTTGTTTTTTCCTAACATTGACATCAGTAATAAAAACTATGCGCCCAATCAATTCAGCTGTCAACATCAACTCGGAGCAATACAAAAACAACTATCAAGCAATGCTTGAGTTGATAAAAACATTGGATGAAAAAAAAGCAGAATCGCTTTATCAAGGCAAAGAAAGACATCTGCAAAAGGCAAAAAGCCAAGGAAAATTTACTGCCCGCGAACGAATAGATTTTTTGCTGGATGAAAACTCTCCATTTCTTGAATTGCTTCCATTTGCCGGCATATCGGGTAAAAACAGCGAGGGCGGAACCACCACTGTTGGCGGCATAGGCTTGGTACACAATCGCTTGGTAATGATAATTGCCAATGTAGGAACCAATAAAGGCGGTGCAATAAACCTGCCAACGCTAAACAAAAGTTTACGATTAGGCGAAATAGCCTTTGAAAACAACTTACCCATTGTAAACTTAGTTGAAAGTGCTGGAGCAGATTTACCCGACCAAGCAAAAATTTTCACCTATGGCGGAGCAACATTTCGCGATATTGCCAGGCGCTCAAAAGCTGGCATAGCAAGCATTTCAATAGTGTTTGGAAATAGCACAGCCGGGGGTGCATACGTGCCGGGCATGAGCGATTATTCAATTTTTGTAAAAGGAAAAGCAAAGGTATTTTTGGCGGGTCCACCATTGGTAAAAATGGCAACCAATGAAGTGGTAGATGATGAAAGTTTAGGCGGTGCCGAAATGCACAGTAAAATTTCAGGCGTTAGCGATTACCTTGCCGAAAATGAGTTAGACGGCATTCGTATCGCTCGCGAAATTGTTGCCAACCTACGCCAACCCAACACACACTTCCAACCTAACAAACCTGTAAACGAACCATTATTCAATGCCGAAGAAATATTGGGCATAGTTTCAGCCGATATTAAAAAACCTTTTGAAGCCCGTGAAGTAATTGCGCGTATTGTGGACGGTTCGCGCTTTTCGGAATTTAAGCCCGAGTGGGGCAATACTTTAGTAACAGGCTGGGCCGAAATACACGGCTACAAAGTTGGCATTATTGCAAACAATGGCGTGTTGTTTTCAGAGAGCGCAAACAAAGGCGCACACTTCATTCAGCTGTGTAATAAAAATCTTACGCCAATATTATTCTTGCAAAATATCACAGGCTTTATGGTGGGCAAAACCTACGAAGAAGGAGCAATCATCAAGAATGGAGCAAAAATGATAAACGCAGTTTCAAACAGCGAAGTACCGGCAATTACAATTATGATGGGCGCATCGTATGGCGCAGGAAACTATGCTATGAGCGGCAGAGCATACCAACCAAGATTTTTGTTTAGCTATCCCAATTCAAAAATTGCAGTGATGGGACCCGAACAACTGAGCGGTGTTATGGAAATGATACAAAAACAATCGGTAGAAAAAGTAGGTGGCACGTACGATGAAGCGCAAGCCGCCATGTTTCGCAATCATTTAACCGGTGAAATTGAAAAACAATCGAATGCGTTTTATGCAAGTTCGCAACTGTGGGATGATGGCATTATTGACCCGCGTGAAACACGAAACTATCTTGGATTTTGCTTGGCAGTTGTAAATAACAAACCCATTACAAGCAATAACAGCTATGGAGTTTTTAGAATGTAATTGATAAACTACAAACGCCCCTCTCCTGCCTTCCTGTCATTTATTTTATGTTAATCTGTCGTTTTATTCTGACAAAAAACTACCGATTCTGTCAGTAAAAACCCGTGGCACAGCAATTGATTAGAACGAGCAAAATCAATTAGTAAAACACAAATCAAATATCATGGGAAAAATAATTGGAATAGACTTAGGAACAACAAACAGTTGCGTAAGCGTAATGGAAGGCAGCGACCCTATCGTAATTGCAAATGACGAAGGTAGAAGAACAACCCCTTCAATCATTGGCTTTTTAGCTAATGGCGAGCGCAAAGTAGGCGACCCTGCAAAACGTCAGGCAATCACCAACCCAACAAAAACAATTCAATCTATCAAACGCTTCATGGGCAGACGCTTCAGCGAAGCTGCCGGAGAAACCAACCACATTTCTTACAAAGTGGTAAAAGGCGATAACGATACCATTCGCGTGGATATTGATGGCAGACTTTACACACCACAGGAAATTTCGGCAATAGTGTTGCAGAAAATGAAAAAAACTGCCGAAGATTATTTGGGCCAATCGGTAACCGAAGCGGTTATTACGGTTCCGGCATACTTTAACGACAGCCAACGCCAAGCCACCAAAGAAGCTGGCGAAATTGCAGGATTAACAGTTCGTAGAATCATCAACGAACCAACTGCCGCAGCATTGGCTTATGGCTTAGATAAAAAAGGGCAAGACATCAAAATTGCTGTGTATGACTTAGGTGGCGGCACATTCGATGTATCGGTGCTTGAATTGGGCGGTGGCGTATTTGAAGTAAAATCTACCAACGGTGATACACACTTAGGTGGCGATGACTTCGACCACGTAATAATTGAGTGGCTTGCCGAAGAATTCAAAAAAGATGAAAACATTGACTTGCGCAAAGACCCAATGGCTTTGCAACGCTTAAAAGAAGCCGCAGAAAAAGCCAAGATTGAATTAAGTTCTTCACAAGAAACAGAAATCAACCTGCCTTATGTAACGGCAGTAGATGGCGTGCCAAAACATTTGGTAAAAAAATTGACTCGCGCAAAATTCGAGCAATTGGCCGATAGCCTTGTGCAAAGAACTTTGGAACCTTGCAAACAAGCGTTGAAAGATGCAGGTTATACTGCCGCAGATATTGACGATGTTATTTTGGTGGGCGGCTCAACCCGTATCCCAAAAATTCAAGAAGTAGTAGAAAAATTCTTTGGCAAAAAACCATCAAAAGGTGTGAACCCCGATGAAGTAGTTGCGGTAGGTGCAGCTATTCAAGGTGGCATATTGAGTGGTGATGTAAAAGAAGATATTGTATTGGTGGATGTAACACCACTTTCGCTTGGTTTGGAAACTTACGGTGGCGTGTTTACCAAATTGATAGAATCGAACACAACTATCCCAACCAAAAAATCGCAGGTGTTTACAACAGCTGCCGATAATCAACCATCGGTTGAAATTCATGTGTTGCAGGGCGAGCGCTCTATGGCAAAAGACAACCGCACTATTGGTCGTTTCCACTTGGGCGATATTCCAGTAGCACCACGCGGTGTGCCTCAAATTGAAGTAACATTCGATATTGATAGCAATGGAATCATCCACGTAGGTGCAAAAGACAAAGGCACCGGAAAAGAACAGTCTATTCGCATCGAAGCATCAACTGGTTTGAGCAAAGAAGAAATAGAAAAAATGCGCAACGAAGCAAAAGCCAACGAAGCAGCCGATAAAGAAGCTATTGAAAAAGCCGAAAAGAAAAACGCTGCCGATAGTCTTGCTTTCCAAACCGAAAAGCAATTGAAAGAGTATGGCGATAAAATTCCGGCCGATAAAAAAGCAACTATCGAAACAGCCTTGGCAGAATTGAAAGCAACATTGCAAAGCGAAAACATAGGTGCAATTGAAGCAGCTACCGAAAAGTTGAATACCGCTTGGCAAGCAGCATCGCAAGATATTTATGCAGCACAGCAACAAGCCGGAGCACAAACAAATGCCGAGAGTGGACCAAGTGCCGAGCAACAAGCTGAAACAGTTAGCGATGTTGAGTTTGAAGAAGTAAAAGACGAGAAACAATAAGCTGCAACTTATTGTGTACTCAAAAGCCCGGATGTAACATTCATTCGGGCTTTTTTTATTGAAGCTGTTTTATGCTCAAGCTACACTCGTAAAAACCCAAGATGTTAGTCGCAATCGCGAACCGTAGCTACGCTTATTGAAGATAAACTCCCCTCAACAAAATTTGGTTTTAATCAATGCGGCTCAACCACCGTTGTGTTGTACTGGCGAATGGCGGTAGCCATCTCTTCAACAGACTGTTTTACGGGATTAAATTTCAGATGCGCTTGCTCATAAATGGGTCTGCGTTGTGCAAGGCTGGTTTTAATAAAATCTCTGAGGTCTTCGCCCGATAAAGTAGCAATAAGCGGCCGATCGCGATGCTCCTGGCTACGCAAACGGCTAAATAAAATTTCTTCGTGAATATCAAAAAACACAACCGTGCCTCTGCTTTTCATGTACTCAATACTATCAAAATAACAAGGTGTTCCACCTCCGGTGGCAATAAACATATTTTCAAGTTCGAGCGAAATAAGAACATCGTGTTCTATGGTACGCAGTTCTTCCCAACCCTCTTTGAGCACAAAATCTGCAATACTCATTTTTATACGTCTTTCAACTTCATGGTCGAGATCAACAAACGATTTATTGATAGCATTTGCCAATCGCTTTCCAAGGCTTGTTTTGCCCGATGCCATAAAACCAACAAGAAATACCGGCTTCGACATTTTGTTTTTTACACAACAAAGCTATTGCCTGTTTTCTCATATAGTAAACTCTTAATGTACGCACCCAAATGAAGTGAGTAGGAAATTAGGCAATTAGCATGAAAACGACTTCCTTGAATATTGAATTCATCTAAAACAAAGCAATTTATCCGTTGAAATTTTTTACTGTTGCAACACACTACGAGCAATGCAAGTACGCGATGATATTTACTATATGAAAATGGCTTTGAAAGAAGCAGCCTATGCATACGAAGAAGATGAAGTACCCATTGGAGCACTGGTGGTTTGCAACAATCAAGTAATAGGCAAAGGCTACAACCAAGTTGAAAAGCTAATCGATGTAACTGCACATGCCGAAATGCTGGCACTCACTGCCGCTTCTAACTACTTAGGAAGTAAATTTTTAGAACAATGTACTTTGTATGTTACTATAGAACCATGCCTAATGTGCGCCACTGCACTGCGCTGGGCACGAATTGGCCGAATAGTGTATGGTGCCGATGAGCCTAAAAGCGGATTCACAACTTTGAACAAGCAAGTGTTTCATCCCGCAACAGAAATTACAAGCGGGGTTCTTGCCGATGAATGTGCCGAACTGATGAAACAGTTTTTTAAAGAAAAAAGGCTATTGTAGAAAAATAATATTGCGTTATCAACTACTTTCTACCATAAGCTACAGAAGTGTATCTTCGCGGGCTTAATTCAATCATGGACTTTACAGAAGAACTTCAAAGACGTAGAACTTTCGGTATTATCAGCCACCCCGATGCCGGCAAAACAACATTAACCGAAAAGCTACTTTTGTTTGGCGGAGCCATTCAAACGGCAGGTGCGGTAAAAAGCAATAAAATAAAAAAGAGTGCTACGAGCGATTTCATGGAAATTGAAAAACAGCGTGGAATATCCGTTGCAACCTCTGTTATGAGTTTTGAATATCGCGGCAAACTCATAAATATATTAGACACCCCGGGGCACAAAGATTTTGCCGAAGATACCTACCGCACACTTACTGCCGTTGATTCAGTTATCATGGTTGTAGATAGTGTAAAAGGTGTAGAAGAGCAAACTCGTAAACTGATGGAAGTGTGCTCGATGCGCAAAACTCCTGTAATTGTTTTCATCAACAAACTCGATCGCGAGGGCAAAGACCCTTTCGACCTTTTAGAAGAAATTGAAAAAGAATTAAAGATTAGCGTTCAGCCATTAAGCTGGCCCATAAACCGTGGCAGCCGCTTTAAAGGCGTTTATAATTTACACAAAAAAAGTTTGAACCTATTTCGCCCAGCCACTACCAAAGTTGCCGATGAGGTTATCAGCTTTACCAATTTATCGAACACTGAACTAGAGCGATTGATAGACGCAAGCGATGCTCACAAATTGCGCGAAGATGCCGAGTTGATTGAAGGCGTGTATGAACCATTCAACACTACTGAATATTTGGCGGGCAATTTAGCTCCCGTGTTTTTTGGAAGCGGTGTAAACAATTTTGGTGTACAAGAACTCTTAGATACTTTTATTGACATTGCCCCGGCACCAAAAGGGCGCGAATCTGATAAAAGATTTATAGCCCCCGATGAGAAAAAACTCACCGGATTTGTGTTTAAAATTCATGCTAATTTAGACCCCAAGCATCGCGACAGAATTGCATTTCTGCGCATAGTAAGCGGCAAGTTTGAGCGCAACAAATTCTACAAACATATCAGGCTCGAAAAAGATTTGCGCTTCAACACTCCTGTAACGTTTATGGCACAGGATAAAAACATAGTTGACGAGGCTTTTCCGGGCGATGTGGTAGGCTTGTACGATACCGGAAACTTTAAAATTGGCGACACGCTCACCGAAGGCGAAACCATGCAATTTAGAGGCATACCAAG
>CAZYXR010000018.1:4288-5088 GCA_964650845.1 uncultured Chitinophagaceae bacterium | reverse complement strand
TTGCGCAACTTACTGACGAAGGTGTGGCACAACTTTTTACACAACAACCGGGCAACAGAAAATTTGTGGGTACCGTAGGTGAACTTCAATTTGAAGTAATTCAATATCGCTTGCTGCACGAGTATGGAGCTTCTTGTAAGTTTCAACCCATAAACCTTACGCGCGCTTGTTGGCTTACTTCAAAAAACCAACAAAAACTCGAAGATTTTATACGCTTTAAAAGCACCAGTATTGTAAACGACAAAGATGGCAACATCGTTTACCTTGCTCCAAGCGAATGGTTTCTAAAAATGGAACAGGATAACAACCCCGATATTCAATTCCATTTAAACTCTGAGTTTAAAACAGAAGTAGAAGCATAAACAATTCATATTTTTTTGCGGCTTAAAAATTTTGCACCTACGATAAAAAAAGTAAGTTGCATTTACATTTATATTCGTACCCATGGCATTTAAAAAAGTAACCGAGCAAGACCTAAGCTACTTTAAAGAAGTAATTGGCACAGACAATGTATTTACCGATTTAGCTTCAATTGATAAATATTCGAAAGACGAAACTGTAGATGCAGAGTTTGCACCAGATGTAGTGCTGAAGCCAATTTCTGCTCAAGAAATTTCTTGCATACTCAGTTACTGCAACATACAAAACATTCCGGTTTCGCCTCGTGCAGCAGGCACAGGTTTAAGCGCCAACAGCCTTCCGGTGCAAGGCGGTGTTTCGCTTTCTATTGAAAGAATGAACCGCATAATAGAAATTGACGAGCGTAACTTACAAGTTACAACCGAACCCGGTGTAATAAC
>CAZYXR010000018.1:4010-4278 GCA_964650845.1 uncultured Chitinophagaceae bacterium | reverse complement strand
GAGGCCCTGCAAAATGCAGTAAAAGAAAAAGGACTTTTTTACCCACCCGACCCATCAAGCCGTGGCACAAGTTTTATTGGTGGCAATGTTGCTTGCAATAGCGGTGGGCCGAGAGCAGTAAAATATGGAGTGGTAAAAGATTACGTACTAAATCTTGAAGTGGTGTTACCATCAGGTAAAATACTATGGACTGGCGCTAATGTTTTAAAAAACTCAACCGGCTATAACCTAACACAGCTAATGGTTGGCAGCGAAGGAACACTTGGCA
>CAZYXR010000018.1:0-4000 GCA_964650845.1 uncultured Chitinophagaceae bacterium | reverse complement strand
GTGCTAAAACTCATCCCCCACCCAACCATGAATTCGGTGATGCTTGTACCATTTAAAAGTATGGAAAAAGCAAGTGCCGCAGTAAGTGCAATTTTTCGAGCAGGTATTGTGCCATCGTGTTTAGAATTTATGGAGCGCGATGCCATAGAATGGGTTTGCAACTTTTTGGGCGATGTTACTATTCCTATTGACGATGCCACTCAAGCACATTTACTGATTGAGGTTGATGGCAACGACATGGAGTCAATTCAAAAAGACTGCGAAAGAATTTATGAAGTAATAAACGAGTTTGATGCCGGAGAAATTCTTTTTGCCGACAACGAAGCACAGAAAAATGACATTTGGCGCATGCGCAGGAATGTAGCTTATGCTGTAAAAAAAACAGCCATTACCATAGAAGAAGACACTGTAGTGCCCCGTGCCGACTTACCGGAACTATTAGAGCACATTAAACTTGTGGGCAATAAATATGGCTTTAAAAGCATTTGCTACGGTCATGCCGGTGATGGCAATGTGCATGTGCGCATCGTAAAAGGCGAGTTAAGTGATGACGCTTGGAAAAACGAGGTGCAGGGAAAAGCAGTGCGTGAAATTTTTCAAAAAGTGCATGAACTTAATGGAACCATTAGTGGCGAACATGGCATAGGTTGGGTTCAACGCCCCTACATGGATATAAAATTTGATGAAGCACATTTAGATATTATGCGAGGCATCAAAAAAGTTTTTGACCCCAATGGTATTTTAAATCCCGATAAGATTTTTTAGATGGTTGCCTACTTACTGCTTGGTTCAAACATCGAGCCGCGGCTCGATTACTTCAACAAAGCTAAAACATTGTTAGCTGCAAAAGTTGGTACTATTTTGCAAACATCAGCTTTGTATCAAACGGCAGCTTGGGGCAACGAAAACCAAGCCGATTTTATTAATCAGGCAATAAAAATTGAAACTACTTTAGAACCTCTTGAGCTACTGGATGCAATAAAAAATATCGAAAACGCAACTGGCAGAAAACAGCGCGAACACTGGGGTTCGCGCGAAATTGATATTGATATTCTATTGATAGAAACAATATACAGCCTCGGTTATTCCTCCAATTCTATCCCTTTAGAGGGAGATTCAGAAAAAGAAAAAGACAACAACTTGAATAACCGAGTAAGTCTAATTGTTTTCAACCACCCAAAATTGCAAATTCCACATCCGCAATTGCACAACAGGCGTTTTGCATTAACGCCATTAGCCGACATTGCCGGCTCGGTTATTCATCCGGTTTTCAATAAATCAATTGAGGCGCTGTTAGCCGCTTGCCAAGATAAAAAAACAGTGCAACAATAAATTAGGTTGCGCACTATTTTCAACGACTATTGAGTAAATACTAACTAGTGGAAAACATTGTAAGCAGCACAACAGGACTAATACATCTGATTTTTTCAATAGTTGCATTAGTAACAGGGCTTGGGATTTTGGTAACTACAAAAGGAACAAAAAACCATAAACTAATTGGATACGTTTATGCGGTTTCAATGATTATTCTAAACCTGACTGCATTTATGATTTATACACTTTATGGAAAATTCGGAATGTTCCATTGGTTTGCTGTAATAAGTTGTTTAACTCTTTTTGCCGGGCTTTATCCTGTGCTTACAAAAAGGAATAAAAATTATTTACTCACGCATTTCAGCTTTATGTATTGGAGTGCTGTTGGCCTTTATTGTGCTTTTATGGCAGAGATATTTTCGAGACTCCCCAAAATAGTTTTAACAGACACCGGGCAGCCATCCATAGGATTCTACAAAGGAGTTGGAATCGGAATTGGAATTGTAATGACGATAGCGATACTATTTTTCGTAAAATTCAATCCTAAATGGACTAAGCAATATGAAAGAAAATAACCAACGAAATCGCAATGTCGTTTGAAGCACTTTACCTCAAAGGCAAAGCTATTACTTCCTACTGTAATTAGGCGACTCTTTAGTTATGGTTACATCATGTGGATGCGACTCTGTCACACCGGCAGATGTTATACGTACAAACTTTGCCTGTTGCAATTCTTTAATGTTGCGCGCTCCGCAATATCCCATACCGGCTCGCAAACCACCAACATATTGATACATCACTTCGCTCAAATTGCCTTTAAATGGCACACGCCCCACAATGCCTTCAGGCACCAGCTTCTTAATATCATCTTCTACATCTTGAAAGTATCTATCTTTCGAACCTTCTTTCATTGCCTCTACACTACCCATACCTCGGTAGCTTTTAAACTTTCTTCCTTCGTAAATAATAGTTTCGCCAGGGCTTTCATCGGTGCCGGCAAAAATACTACCCGCCATCACCGAATCGGCACCGGCAGCAATTGCTTTTACAATGTCGCCAGTATAGCGAATGCCTCCATCGGCAATAATGGGCACTCCTGCTTTTTTACCGGCCTTTGATGCTTCATAAATAGCAGAAAGTTGTGGCACGCCAACACCGGCTACAATTCGCGTAGTGCAAATAGAACCTGGCCCCACTCCTACTTTCACGCCATCCACACCGGCATCTATCAAAGCTTTAGCACCGGCTTCGGTAGCTACATTGCCACCTACTATATCTAAACTTTTAAAAGTCTGTTTTGCTTTTTTTATTGACTGCAACACACCACGCGAATGCCCGTGAGCAGTATCAACGCAAACCACATCTACACCCACTGCAACTAAGGCTTCTATGCGCTCAAGCATATCGCCAGTAACACCCACAGCCGCACCACACAACAATCTTCCCAACGTATCTTTAGCAGCATTGGGGTTGTTGCGCACCTTCAAAATATCTTTGTAGGTAATCAACCCTACCAGCTTACCATTTTTATCGGTTACAGGCAGTTTTTCAATTTTATATTGCTCTAAGGTCTTTTCTGCCTGCTTCAAATTTGTGCCTTTTGGCGCTGTAATAAGGTCTTTTACAGTCATTACTTCCGATACTTTGCGCTTCGGATTTTTTTCAAAACGCAAATCACGATTGGTTAAAATGCCCACCAGTTTCCCCGATGCATTTACAATTGGAATACCACCAATTCTATGCTCGCTCATTATTTTCAATGCATCGCCAATAACAGCATTTTCGCTTAAAGTAATCGGGTCAATAATCATACCGCTATCGGCACGTTTAACTTTGCGCACCATGCCCGCCTGCTGCTCAATACTCATATTTTTATGGATAATACCTATACCACCTTCGCGGGCAATTGCAATTGCCAATGCCGACTCGGTTACAGTATCCATAGCTGAAGAAAGCAGTGGAACATTGATAGAAATGTTTCGTGTAAGTTTTGTTGAAATATCTACTTCGCGTGGTAAAATTTCCGAGTAAGCCGGAACCAACAATACATCATCAAATGTGATGCCTTCGTAAGCGAATTTATCTGTGATAATTTTATTTGCCATGTGCAAACCTACAAGAAAATTTATTCTTTGCGAATACTTAGTACATTGAATATTGATTTTTCCAACTCAATACTTTTTTCAACTTAGCAAAATCAAACAGCACACTCATGAAACACAATATACTTTTCATACTTCTGTCAATATTTCTTTGCTCTGTATCGCCCGCTGTTGGTCAAATTGCGCAAACCCTTCGCGGCACAATTGTAGATAAGGACGACCAACAACCCTTGATTGGTGTAAGCGTGGCAGTATTTAAAAACGATGTTTTGCTAAAAGGAATCCAAACTGACGATAAGGGCACTTTTCGCTTAGAGGAGATTCCGGTGGGTAGGGTAACTGTTGCCATAAGCTACTTAGGCTATAAAAAAGCATCACTACCAAACACAGTGGTGAATGCCGGTAAAGAAACTGTATTAAACATTGAGTTGGAAAGTAGCGTAGAGGCTTTAAAGGAAGTACAAATCAACGCGGTGCGCAAGGGCGAAAGCATCAATGAAATGGCAATGATTTCGGCACGCGGTTTTAGTGTAGAAGGCCGATTCAAACATTTAACGCAACGTTAGGCACAAAAAAACCTAACT
>CAZYXR010000017.1:29410-44574 GCA_964650845.1 uncultured Chitinophagaceae bacterium | reverse complement strand
AAAATGAGTTCTATACTTATTGGTTTAAAACTGACTGATGAAACTTTCTTTTGCTATTTAACGTACATAAAAGGTTTTGTGAAGCATAACAAAGAGGTACTCAACAACATTTTAGTGAATGCTAAAGCGCATTAGACTAAAGAGTAAAAACTAAGTGAACCCAAACTACGCTACTGCACTATAAACCAAGGGTTGCGTAGGCTTGCTTTGTTATACAACAACGGCTGCATGGTTGGAAAAGACAATACGCTTTTACCGGCAGCTTCTACAACTGCCTGTGCGGCTGCGGTATCCCACTCCATAGTTGGGGCAAAGCGCGGATACACATCTGCCGCGCCCTCGGCTACCATACAAAGTTTTAACGAACTGCCGCGCGATGAAAGCACAACGTGCTTGCCTTCGTCTTTTAATTTATTAATAAAGTCGAGCGTAGCATCGGAGAGGTGCGAACGGCTCGCAACCACACGCACCAGGTTGGCGCTTGTGTTTTTTGCAACAGCAATTTTTTGAACTATACCACTGGCAATTTTAAATGCACCGCTGCCCACAACACCTACAAAACCTATTGCCGAAATCGGCACATACACTACACCAAAAACGGGTCTGCCATTTTCAATTAAAGCAATATTTACGGTAAAATCTCCATTGCGCTTTACAAACTCTTTTGTGCCATCGAGTGGATCTACGAGCCAAAAACGCTTCCATTTTTTGCGCACTTCAAAATCTACACTTGCCGCTTCTTCCGAAAGCACCGGAATTTCGGGATACAGCCCCAACAACCCTGCTTCAATAACGCGATGCGACTGTTTATCGGCCTCGGTGAGTGGGCTGTTATCTTCTTTATTTTCTACAACAAAAGAAGTTTCGTAAACCGATAAAATTGCCTTACCGGCATCCACAGCTATTTTGTAAACTGCTGCGGTATCTATATTTTGAAACACTGGTAGCTGCATCAAACACTTACTTTAAGCTCGCAAAAGAAATACTTTATTGCTTGTGTTGAACCGCAAAAATGAAACAACAATACAGCAACATCAAAATCTAATTACTACTCACCGATTCGTAATAGTGTATATCTTTCGCCCATGTTTTCACCACAAGAAATTGAAGCACTAAACCACGCTTCAACAACTTTTATTGCAAAAGAAATTTCGGTTGATGATATAGAACCATTGCGCAAAGTATTGCGCTATCACGATTGGCGATACTATGTATTGAGCGAACCCATCATTACCGACTTTGCTTATGATACTTTGTTCAAAAAATTAGTTGCCATAGAAAGTGAATACCCGGCACTGGTAAGCCCCGACTCGCCCACACAGCGCGTAGCATCGGGCTTAAGTGAAAACTTTGAATCGGTGCAACATTTGGCATCTATGTTATCGTTAGACAACTCGTACAACGCTGGTGATGTAACCGACTTTGACCGAAAAGTGCGCGACCTAACCCGCGCTGCCGAAATAGCATATTGTGTAGAACCAAAATTTGACGGAGCAAGCATTGCACTGGTATATGAAAACGACCAACTGGTGCGCGCAGCTACACGCGGAGACGGCATCATGGGCGAAGACATTACTAACAATGCCCGCGCAATAAACTCCATACCATTGAGTGCGCAATTTTCGAAATACGGCATTGCTAAAATTGAATTGCGAGGCGAGGTTATTATTAGCAAACAAACTTTTCAAAACATCAATGAAGCAAGAGCAGCGGCAGGCGAAAAAACTTTTCAAAACGCACGCAATACTGCCAGCGGCTCGCTGCGTATGAAAGACCCTCGCGAGGTTGCAGCGCGCGGCTTAGAAGCAATATTGTACCATGTAAGTTACGCTACCGATGCAGCAGGAAATAATTTGCTGGGCAGCACACTGCTATCGCATTTCAACAACATAAAAATGCTATACGATTGTGGTTTTAAAACACCATTGAATGATTTAAAAGTATGCAGTGGTCCACAACAAGTTTCAGCATTCATTCAATTGTGGGATGAAAAACGCCATCACTTTCCTATTGAAACTGACGGCATGGTTGTAAAAGTGAATTTGCTACAACAGCAACAACAATGTGGCAGCACTTCGCATCATCCGCGCTGGGCAATTGCTTATAAATTTGCAGCAAAGCAAGCGCAATCTACACTACTGAATGTTGAGTTTCAGGTAGGTAGAACTGGCGCTGTAACACCTGTGGCAAAAATTGCACCCGTGGCATTAGCCGGTGTAACCATTACATCTATATCGCTACACAACGAAGATTTTATTCGCGAAAAAGATATACGCCTAAACGACACTGTAATTGTGGAAAGAGCAGGCGAAGTAATTCCATATATTGTAGGAGTAGTAGAAGCACTGCGCAAAGGCGATGAAAAGACAATTGAGTTTCCGCGCAATTGCCCAAGCTGCCACGAAGTATTAGTAAAACCCGAAGATGAAGTAGTATGGCGCTGCGATAATGCCGAATGTTCAGCGCAAATAGAAGAGCGAACCATACACTTTGTTAGCAAAGACTGCATGGATATTGACGGGCTTGGCCGAAGCATCGTAATAGATTTCATTCAGCGCAGATTCATTCAATCAATCGAAGATATTTATTGCCTGCCCTACCACGAAATTCAGCAACTTGAAGGTTGGGGAGAAAAAAGCATCACTAACCTGCGCGATGGCATTGAAAGTTCAAAAAAACGACCTTTGTGGCGGCTATTGAATGCACTTGGCATTAGGCATGTTGGCGTTTCTACATCCAAGGATATTGCTGCACACATTCAACATCTTTTGCAGCTTGCCGATTGGAACGTAGAGCAACTAACTTCAATAGAAGGCATTGGGCCTAAAGTGGCAAAAACCATCAACGAATTTTTTAAGCACGATGGCAACATTCATCTTATAAAACAGTTGGAAGCGGCAGGCTTGAATCTTGCAAATAGAGCCGAAGACAGCATCTCTAAAAACAACAAACTGGGCGGCAAAACATTTCTATTTACAGGCAGCCTGCAACATTTTAACCGCGACCGTGCAAAAGAATTGGTAGAAGAAAATGGCGGCAAATTACTGAGTAGTGTTTCGGCAAATTTGAACTTTTTGGTTGTAGGCGAAGATGCCGGCAGCAAACTTGCTAAGGCAAAAAAAATTCCTTCCATCACTGTGTTAAGCGAAGAAGAATTTTTGCAATTGTTGGAATGAAAATGTTGGATACCTATTAGTTTTACCATCGCATGTCAATCAATAACCTTTCGTACACACCTGCGCAAATTGCAGAGCAATTTGTAAACCACACTAACCGCAATATTTTTTTGACCGGAAAGGCCGGCACCGGCAAAACAACTTTTTTGAAAAAAATTATTGCCACTACACATAAAAAAACAATTGTTGCTGCACCCACAGGCATTGCAGCACTTAATGCCGGAGGGGTAACGCTGCATTCGCAATTTCAATTGCCGCTGGGCGGTTTTATCCCTGCCTACAAAGATTTTATTGCAAACGAATCCATAAAGTTTGAAACAAAATCAACCATTCTTCGGCATCTGCGCATGAACGATGTTAAGCGCCAAACAATTAAAGAAGCCGAATTGCTCATTATTGACGAAGTGAGTATGCTGCGTGCAGATGTTTTAGATGCCATAGATTTTATGTTGCAAAGTATTCGCAGAAAACGTGTGTCATTTGGAGGCTTGCAAGTATTGTTTATTGGCGATTTGTTACAACTTCCACCTGTAATAAAAAACGAAGAATGGGAGCTTTTGCAAGATTATTATAACAGTCCCTTTTTTTTCGATGCAGTGGTGCTGCGCGATGCGCAACCCATATACATAGAACTGGATAAAATTTATCGCCAAAAGGATAAAGACTTTACAAAAATACTCAACAACCTTCGCTACAACCAACTAACAAACGATGATGCAGAAGTGCTGAACGATTATTACAAACCAGATTTTAAACCCGCGCCAGAAGAAGGCTACATAACACTTACTACCCACAATCGCTTTGCTGATGAAATCAATCAACGCGAGTTGAGCAGGCTTTACGAAACACCATTTGCTTTTGAAGCAGTGATAGAAAATGAATACCCCGATAGTATGATTCCGGTTGAAAAAAGAATAGTGCTAAAAGAGGGTGCGCAAGTAATGTTTATTAAAAACGATGTTTCTGGGCAGGGTAAGTTTTTTAATGGAAAAATTGGAATAGTAGAAACTCTTAGTGAAGAGAAAATAGTAGTAAAAACTGATACCGGCAGCATTGTAGTAGAAAAACACGAATGGCAAAATATTCGCTACAACGTAGATGAAAACACACGCGAAATAAAAGAAGAAGTGTTGGGTGTGTATCGCCAATATCCGCTGCGTTTGGCATGGGCAATTACAATACACAAAAGCCAGGGCTTAACGTTTGAAAAAGCAATAATTGATGTACGCAATGTATTTGCCGCAGGGCAAGCTTATGTAGCACTATCAAGGCTTACCAGCTTAGATGGCTTGGTGTTAAGTTCGCAATTCAGCAATCAAGGCATTGATAATAACGAAGAAGTAATACGTTTTGAAGGCACCAAACATAGGCAAGGCGATGCCACCGAGCTTTTAGATGAATCTACTTTTGAATACCTGCGCGATTACAGCATTGCAGTTTTCGATTTTTCTTTATTGATAAAAGAATGGCAAAACCACCTTGCATCATATAACAAGGATGATACACAATCGGAAAAACAACAACATTTAGAATGGGCAGAATCGCAATACGATATGTTATCTGCCATCAGCCAAACAAGTACAAAATTTCGTGTGCAACTGATTCATCTCTTTAATGAACCCGAAGTAAAATTGGAACACATAGCCAAGAGATTGGAAGCAGCTAAAAACTACTTCGATGCTCCAATAAAAGACCTGTGCGGCAATGTGTTTTTGCAAAAAAAGAAAATGGCACAAACCAAAGGCGCAAAGGCTTATGCCAATGAGTTAGAAGACTTGGACGCTGCTATACTAAACCGCTTGAAAGACATTTGTAAAGCAATGGTAATGGCGCAATCTTTAGTAGAAAAAGATTTTTTTACTAAAGAAAAATGGCTGCAAAATTTTGATTTGCGTTGGCGGGTTACATTGGCGCAAACTGTTGTAGATGCACCAGCAAAAAAGAAAAAAGTAAAAGGCGAAACCTACCAAGTTACCTACAGCCTTTACAGTACAGGCAAAAGCATTGAGGATATTGCTAAAGAAAGAAATCTATCTATCGGCACAATACAAGGGCATTTTGCGCGGCTCATTTCAACAGGTGTGATACAAATAGAAGCGATAATGCCAACCGAAAGATTCGCAAAAATTAAAGAAGCATTAACAGCCAACCCACAAAAAACTGTGGGCGAAATAATGACAATCTTAAACAACGAATTTACGTATGGCGAAATGCGTATGGTAATGGCGCATAACGAAAACGAACCTGCGCAATAGCGCTATCGCAACAAGGCTTTCAGCTTCAATACAAACTTCTTTGCCGCAGTCATTTCACCTTCATTTAGCCATTCGATAACCGGGTGAACAATAACAGATTTAAAGGTGTAAAACTCGCTGAAATACATCCAACCACGTTTATCATCGCCAACCTTTTGATACATGGCTACATTGCGCAAGCCTATTGGAACTTTGCGATAATCCTTTCGGTTTGTTTCAATCCATTTCATTACCAATGCGGTAGAGCGCATCCACGTATCATGCAGCAACATAAAGCCATTTTGCTCTAATAGTAAATCGGCATAATAATAGTCCACAAACTCGCCATCAAATTTGTGATCGCCATCAATAAAAATGAATTGAAAAGTTTTACCCTCGGCATAAATTTTAGGCAACACATTGTGCGAATAATCGCCATGAAACTCCAAAAAGCTTTCTAAGCCCAAACGCTTAATGTTTTCTAAGCCTCCGTTTCCATAATGCTTCTGAAAAGGGTCCATCCCAATGTGTTTACTTTCGGTAGCACTGATAATATGAGATGCCGAACGGGCATAACCAAAGCCGGTTTCGAGTGTGCGTTTTAAGCCGTGTTTTTTGATAAGGTTATACATGAAAAGAGCTTCAGATTCTTTTACGGGTGTAAAACTATCTTCTGCCGGAACTACTAATTTGCTGTTTATTTCAGCAGGTGTTAAAGCCATTTTAAATTTCTAATTAGAATATGTTGATGTGAAAATTTTGAATGAACAGTTGGCGTTTACTGCTTTACAAATCGTGATGTTGATTTATAGTTTTCTGTTTTTACAACCGCCACATAAACTCCGGCAGTAAATGCTGCAACGTTGATTTTTGCAGCAGCACCAGTCATTTTTTGATTATAAACCAAAGAACCCTGTGCATTAAAAATTTGCAACACAGCATCTTCATGCACTTCGTTTACAACAATGTTTACCACATCTTTTGAAGGGTTCGGAAACACTTGTAATTGCATTGCTGTAAAAGGCAATTCTTTTACACTCGATGGGGTGTTGATTACCTTAGTAGCAATGCCAGGGCGATACAATTCAATAACGGTACGCATTAAATCAACCTGCCCTTTGGTAAACATATTCAAGCAAGCATCATCGCTATAATCCATGAAGTTTTCAATTTGATCGGGATAGTCTTGATCCATATTTGGGTCGGGACAAGTATTGGCACTGTGGTTACAAGTTTGCTGCGATGCTACTGTTGCATCCGGTGTATCGTCAATGCCATCTTCGCCTCCATCAACATCGCCAGCACATTTTGCCACAGGAGCAAATGGGCTACCTTGGTCATCGCCCCAAATATGGCGCAAACCGAGATAATGTCCCACTTCATGCGTTGCGCTTCTGCCGCCATCGGCCTCTGGTGCTACCGGTGCGGGGTTTTTGGGTCCTACTGCCGAAAAATGCAGTACAACACCTTGTTTACTTGAATCAACATTTGGGTTATTTGCGCCCCAGTTTGCCAATGGCACAGCCGGTGGATAAGCATAACCCAACACACCAATACCGCCCAAAAGATTGCATACCCAAATGTTCAAATACCGTTCGCTATCCCAAGCATCAACCCCACCCGATGATGCGTATTTTACTTCATCGTTAAAATTAAAACCTCCAAAAATACTTGGCGCAGGAGTACCTGCAACGCGGTTAATTCCAGTTGTTGGATTTCCGTCAGGGTCGGAATCGGCTAATACAAATTCAATTCCGGCATCGCTGGCAAAAGGGTGGAAAATTTGGCGTGTATCTGTGGTATCGGGGTTTAACCTTCTATAGTCTTCGTTCAATGTTTGCAACTGCGCAAGAATTATAGAATCATCTAAATTTTCGGCAGGCGTTGTATAAACCACATGAAATACTGTTCGTATTCTATAAACAGTATCGGCTACACCACGTGCTGCCGACTTGTGGCTTGCTACCGACTTAGCATTATCAAAAGCTGCTTTTACTCTTGCAGCATAACCCGGATGTGCTTGACTCATTTCGCGAATAACATCTGGTGTTGCGCATTTTTGAAACTGTTGAGCAATTGCCGCATTCATGCAAAGCGCAGCAAAAAGGAAAAGAATTTTTTTCATGAATTTTTTGAAAAATCTATTAATGAATTAGCGGGCAATAATAAAACTATGTTGCTGATTGGCCGTGGCCGAAAACAAGCGAATGAAGTAAGTGCCACGGGCATAGCCGGAGGTATTCAACGAAACAATTCTTTGTGTAATTGGGGCATTGAAAACTTTTTGCCCAACCGCATTGTAAACCTCTACATGAGAAAATGGATGAACCACCGGTAAGGAAACTATGGCTTCGTTCACAGCCGGGTTTGGATACACCGCCACCTCTACTTTTTCGGTTGCCGTAGTAATTCCGCTAACAACAGTATTAGGACTTTGAGATAAATTGATGTTATCTAAATACAATGCGTTGCCCCATCCCGAAATATTTTCAAATTTGAAACGAACTTTAGTTTGCCCTTGCAATGCAGGCAAATCTGTTTCAATTGTTTTCCACTCTTCGGGGGCTGGTGTAAACAAAGTTACTTTATCGGGTGCAGTAGCAAGTTCTACACCACCGCTTTTAAAAAATTGATTCCAAGTAACTCCGCAATCGAAAGAGTAATATACAGCTAAAGAATCTGCACGGTTCACACTATGGCGACAATATGCCAAATCAAAAGCAATACGCGGCAAACCAATAGTTGAAACATCATAATCTTCAGTAATCAATGCGTCTTTTGTACGATTCGGATTTGAAGAATAATTCAAGTTATTGATGTATGCAGCATAACTGCCATTGCCATAACCACTATTGGTAATTGTGTTCCAAGTATTGGCAGTGCCACGGTTGTCGATACTCCAGTTTATTGGTGGATACAAACCATCTTCAAAATCGTGCAATACCGGAGTGGTTGATGCCACACCACCATCGTAGGCATAGAAATTGATAACAGTTCCATCATTGTTTACATCATCATCGGTTGGCTGCCCATTAGCATTTTCAAATGATACCGAAAGTGTGTGAATACCTTCGGCAACCGTCAATTCGGGTAGTGTAACATAAGCAGCCTGCTGAATATCTAAATTTCCCGTCCAAGCAAATGACTGAGTAGCCCCATTGTTTAATTTATAATAAACTGTTGCATTAGTTATTACAGCTACACCTTCATTTTTCACTTGAATAATTGGTTTGAATTTCAATCCACAAACGGTATCAATAGGCAACAACACTTTTGCCAATGCGCCATCTAAATTTCTAAAACAATTAGAAATTGCTGTTTGAAAAGAACCTCTGTTGCCTTGCCCAGTGGTAGTTAGCACACCATACATTCTATCGGCCTGGTCGGCAGTAAACATATTGCGGCAGCCATCATCGGTATAATCCATATAATTATTGAACATATCTTGAGAGCCGCAAGAAGATTGTGGATGGCTTGGGCAACCAAAATATCTATTTTGTTGATCGGGTGTATCATCAATAAAATCGGAAGTACTCCAAGAACCGTTGTAACAAACTCCATTATTAAAATTGTGCAACAAGCCCAACCAGTGCCCAACTTCATGCACAATGGTGCGCCCACCGCGATAGCCCGCAATTAAAACCCCTGTGGTACCAATTGTATTGAACCGTGCAACTACGCCATCGGTAGTATTGCTTGTACCATAAGGCAATGTTGCATACGCTAATACACCTTGGCTTGTCAAATCTCCACCAAAACGGCAACTCCAAATATTCAGATATTTTGCTCTGTTCCAAATAGTAGAAGGCTTCAACTGATCTTCAATATCATCTTCGGTATCCCATGTAGATTTGCTAAATTGCAATCTTTCAATTCCGGTTGTTGGATTGCCCTGCGGGTCAAACTTTGCCATACAAAATTGTATGTATGTATTTGCTGCAAGTGGTTTGAATATTGCAGGAATATTTGCGGTGTCGCTATTGGTTAAACTAAAGTCGCGATTCAATGCATCAATCTGCGAGAGAATTTGTTCATCGGTAATATTTTCGCCTGCGCCATAAGCATCTCCATCGTGAATAATGTGAAACACCACAGGAACATAAATTACATTTTTTCCGGCTCGCGATGAAGGCTTGCCTTGCTGCTGCATTTGTTTCAAATGCTCAAACATGGCATCATACTCAGCTTGCAATTCGGGGTTTTTCTTTACACGGTTTTCTATGAATGATTGTGTGCCACATAAATTTTGCCCCATGGCAACAATGCTAAAAAACATAGCTGCCGCAATTAGTACTTTCTTCATTTACGAATGTTTGATTGTTAGTTTTTTTTAAACAAAAGCGGTCAAAGGTAGAAGATTGTAGTTTGCAAGCAAATGGTTGGTACAGCAAATTACGAGGCGTAAATTATGACAATCGAGCTACCCAACTGAAAGTCAAAATATTTGTCATTGGCAGCCCTACACCGAATACAGAGCTTTTAACAAATATTTTTTAAAAAAGTCTTTGAAATATAAAAACCAATGTTTACACTTGCATTGCCTACGCGTAGGGGTGCGCGTAGGTCATAGTGGTTTTAGGGTTAGCCGTCTTGTGAGGAAACTTACAAGGCGGTTTTTTATTTTACCAACATTGCAAGTTTAAGCGCAAGCTCCAAATCAAATTTTGCAATTGAATCTTTTACAAGTTGAGGCAAGCTATTTGCTGCAATTGCTTGTTGCACATCGGGTAAATTCTTTGCAGCTTCAATGGCTTCATCGGCAGGCAAGTGCGTGTTGTTGGCAAGCAATGCGATTTCATTGCCGGTAAGGTAGTTTGATAAACGAATTGCCTCGGGCAAATTGTTTACTCCCAATACTTTTGTGGCATCGGGCATTTTGGGCATTTCTACAATTGCCTCGGGCACAATGCGCGCCCAATAGTTTTTGCCCATACGCGCTACATAATCGAATTTATCGGGTACAATGCTTCCGTTTTCATCCACCACACTTTCATCAACATGCAGCGCTACCACTTCGCAAATTACCAAATTGCCGGCTCCACCACCCTGCCCAGTTTCAATTATCTGTTTCACCTTGCACTCTATATGTGCTTTGCTTTGACCTACACGTGGTGGTTTTACAACACTGCTTGGCACTTGGGTAAACCCAGCGCGCTCAAACTCATTCACGCCTTTTTCAAACTCAGCCGAAGCAAGATTGCACTGATGAATCATATCGTAGCTTACTATGTTTACAACACACTCGCCCACTTCATAAAGGTTATCTAAGGTATGCTTTGTTTTGCCGGTGCGCCCGCTACGCGCAGGCGAAAAAACTAACGTAGGGGGGTTGGACCCAAAAACATTGAAAAATGAAAATGGTGCCAGATTTACATTTCCTTTGCTATCAATAGTAGAAACAAAGGCAATGGGGCGAGGTGCAACGCAGCCCAATAGATATTCGTGCAACTTTGGCGTAGGCAATTCAGCCGGAATGATGTTTATCATATTTACAAAATAAAGTGGCAAAAATGCACAACTTTCGCCATCGAATAACTCATTGATTATTCACACCATTGCAAACAAAATATAAAGTATGCCACATTACATAAAACGCGGTGAAGTGCCGCGCAAGCGCCACACCCAATTTCGCAAAGCCGATGGCAAATTGTATTCGGAAGAGCTGGTAAGCACCGAAGGTTTTAGCGATGTGTATTCGCTTATCTATCACAACCACCCGCCTACCATTGTTTCAAAAATTGATGAAGCCATTGATGTATCGCCAAAAATATCGCAGCACAAAAATATGCAACACCGTTGCTACAAAGGATTTCATGTAGCTGCCGAAGATGATTTTTTGAAAAGCCGCAAACCGGTTTTGGTAAACAACGATTGCCATATTGTGTTGGCAGCACCGCGCAAAAGCATGGAGGGCTATTTTTATAAAAACTCGGGAGCCGATGAAATGATTTTTGTGCACGAAGGCCGAGGTACTTTAAAAACAATTTTTGGTGAGCTTACATTTGCCTATGGCGATTACCTTATTATTCCTCGCGGCACTATTTATCAAATAAGTTTTGAGACCGAGCAAAACCGTTTGTTTATTGTAGAATCTTTTTCGCCAATTGTATATCCCAAACGGTATCGCAATAATTTTGGGCAACTATTAGAACACGCGCCTTTTTGCGAACGAGATATTCGCGAACCACAAAACTTAATTGCTAATGATGAAAAGGGCGATTTTCTTGTTTATATAAAAAGAAATGGATTGCTGTATCCTTATCATTACGTGTATCATCCGTTTGATGCCGTTGGTTGGGACGGATGCCATTATCCTTACGCATTTTCTATTCACGATTTTGAACCTATAACAGGGCGTGTTCACCAACCGCCACCAGTGCACCAAACCTTTGAAGCACATAACTTTGTTATATGTAGTTTTGTGCCGCGCAAATACGATTATCATCCGCTTGCCATACCCGCACCATACCACCACAGCAATGTAGATAGCGATGAAGTTTTGTATTATGTAGATGGTGATTTTATGAGCCGCAAGCATGTAGAAAAAGGCATGATAACACTACATCCAATTGGCATTCCACATGGGCCGCATCCCAGTACCATTGAAAAAAGTATTGGCAAAGATGAAACGCGCGAGTTAGCTGCTTTGGATTTGCGAAGATGCCTTGCCGATAGAAGATAAGGAGTATTATAAGAGTTGGATGGAATAAGTAAATTGCGAGAATAGGATAAGAAAAGTATTCAAGCACACTTCTTCTCAACCAATCTACTTCTGCGCAGGTTGAATTTCGGGAACATCACCTTCATCAATTTCGGGCTCGGGAGGCAGTGTTACTGTTTTGCTTTTCCGTTTCTTTTTTGGAACTGTAAACAACTCTTTTGCATTATCAAAGTCTTTGCGGTAGGTAATTCCTAAACCTGTTCTATTTCTATTGCGCAGGTTAAAATTATCGTAGTCGGTACGGTTAAAAGCACGGGCGCGCCAGCGACCATCTTTTGTCAATTTATACTCCAATTGAAAATCACCGGCAAGGTTAGCAGTAGCAACTCTACTAACTCCGGTGCCGCTGTTATCGGCTACTGTGGTATTTCCAAAATCTACATTACCACCTGCGCTTACCGAAAAGCGATCGTTGAAAAAGCGCTTGGTTAAAGCAAGCTGTAATTCTCGTCTGGTATCGGCTGTTTGCTCGGCAGTTTGCCCGCCACCCACGCCTTGTTGGCTATACTGCCGAAAGCGAAAATTGATATCGAAATCGCTTACAAAATTTGAAACAAGATTATTGAGATAACGCGATAACTGCGAAGACAAAAACTCGCCAACAGTATTAGCCAAACCGCCACCAATATCAACACCTGCCACAGAATTATTGATGGTGTTGCCCGGGGGCAAAAATCGGTTCAACATCAACAAGCCGAATACTTGCTTATACATCTCGGTTTCGTTGGTGCGAATAATTTGCAAGCGATTATCAACCATAGTGCGAATGGTGGGGTCGGGGTCTTGCACACGAATATCAAATGCAACATTGGGAGCCGCCAAAACACCTGTAAGTTTTAGCAGCAGTTTTGCAGGAATACTGGTGCGAGCGCGCGTTTCTGCTTCACTTTGGGCAATATCGCCTGTGCCTGTTCTTTCAAAAAAATCGCTAATTAAATCGTAGGTGGAAGTGCGCACATCATATACTGCATCCATATTTAATCCCGCTTGATAAATATCTCCTGTAAAATTGATTGTGCTACCAGGGTCTAACTTGAATCGTTTGTTTACTATATTTTGTAATGTAAACAAGTAATCGCCTCGGGCAACTTCATAGGTACCATACATACTTACGCCACCTGTTTTTGCTATTTCTAGTTTAATGTTTCCACGCCCTACACTTGTAAGAATGTCGCCCGCCACAGGGTCAAGCACAATATCAATTGCGGCATCGGGCGTTACATCTGCTTCTAAAATAAATGTCAGTCCATTCAACTTCAACCGAGGTTTTTTAGCTACCGCTAAAGTGTCGGCACTCTTATCTACAAACTGGAAGAATGAATACCGATTGGTTTCTTTAGTGCTGCGGATAGGTAAGTTTACATAAGTGCCGGGCATGGTGCGCACAGTTGCCCTTATGGTCATATCGTTAAACGGTCCTCGGAATGTAACATTACCATCGGCAAAAGCCTTGCCATAAAAAACAGGATTTTGCTCGGCAGTTGTATTCAGCACCATCATGTTTTGCGTGTTTACTTTGCACTCAATTCCAAACTTTTTAAAGTATGTATGGTAAATTCTTCCGCTGGCTACTGCAGAGTTTTTATCGTTTGTATTCAAATCATTTACCGTAAGAAAATTAAGATTGATGTTATTTTCGGTAACTGTTACGTCTTGTTTTTTTAAACCATAGCGCGTGTTTAAATAGCTAACTGTAACTGCTGCGGTATCAATACGCAAGTTGCCTGTAAGTGCAAGTTTTGATAATATTCCCTGCAAACGCAATTTACCAGATGCATTGCCTACAACATCGCGTACATAAGTTTTAAAGAACGGGTAATTCAAAAATTCCAATCCCAGTTTTCGCAAGTCTATACTCATATTCAAATCGGGCTTGGCATTATCTAAAGAATAGAAACCATAGGCTCGCACATCGTTTCCTTTTCCGCTTATTACAGAATTTATTAGCACTCGGTTTTGCGCATTATCAAGCTCGCTCTGCACACTCATATCGCCAATGGGTATTTCGCCCATTATCACATCGCTCAGTTTTACATCGGCAATTACCGAGGGAATAGCAAAAACATTTTCAACCGTAGCGTAACCATTTACAGTAGCGCTGATGCCCGAATTTTTTGGAAGAAATGCTCGGGTAAAATCGCTTAAAGCAATTTGATTAAATGTTGTTTTAATTGAGGTAGAAGAATCTTTGTTTAAGTAGGCATCCAAAGCAATGCTTTGCTCATTATTATTAAAAGAAAAGTTGCTTGAAGTAATTTTGTTTCCTTTTACAAGAATTGAATTGTTGTTTGAAAAATTCCACAAATTGTTGGCGAGCCACACTTCCGATGGCTCCACTTTTACTTCTACCCCATCGGAAAGCGGATAGATATGAGAAGTAATGTTTGCGCGGTTAATGTGGTTTTTATCCCACGCAATTACATTAAACTTCATGTTATCTTTTTCATTGTGCAGCAACACATTTAATGTATCTACAATCAAACTGTCTTTTTGAAAAATATTATCGCTCACCAAGTTAACGTCTAACTCGCGCCCAATGATACCTGCTGTAAATTTTGTACGCTGCAAAGTAGTGTTGCCCCACTGAAACTCTGGCACGAAGCCATTCATTGAAATTTGGCTTAACTGGCTATTAACTGCACCTTGTATTTTTGAATTTCGAAGTAATTTAAATTTGGGATGAATGATTTGTGTGAGTGCCCCTGGTTCAAAAACCCTTACATCAAAACTAAAATCTTGCGATGTAACTCTGGCAACATTGAATGGATTGCTTTGTGTAAAAGCAGTTTGTATAATATCTTTAATAGTTGGCACTAAAGTTGAGTAGGTATAGTAGCCCGACACATCGGCTTCTAAAAATTTGCTTTTAAGCAAAAGCGACTTCTTCCTTTCACCTTCCACATAACCTTGTAGTTGTATAAAGTCGAGAAAAACCGAAGTATCGCTATTTGCCAACCGTGTATTGCGCAGTAAAATACTTCCCGCCAAATCGTCAATATTTTTGCCATTAAAATTACTGGAAAGTTCTGTCCT
>CAZYXR010000017.1:20954-29400 GCA_964650845.1 uncultured Chitinophagaceae bacterium | reverse complement strand
ACAGTCAATTCATTCTTGGTAAGATTTAATTCTTTGAGATTGGCATGACGAACATTTGCCACAAAATTAAACTCGGGCGATTGAGTGTTCAAATTCATCATTCCATCAAAATCAAAATCTATGTTTTTGTCTTGTAAACCAACTTTACCAACAAATGTTTTACCTTTTACCAAACCATTTACTTGCGCATTTTTATAATCATACTTCATCAATGAAATATGGTCAATTGCTCCTTGCACATCTGCATCCAATTTTTCGAGTGTAATGCCTTTGCCTTTTATGGTTGCATGGGCCGTAACCGTGCCTAATGCAGACTCGTTGCGAGTAAACTTCCCTAAATCAAAATCGAACAAAGCCAGCTCGCCTTTATAGGCAGATTCTTTTGTGTTGGAATTGTACTTGAAGTTTAAATTAGTGGTAGCACTTCCAATATCGGTTTTGAATTTGCCATTGGCAACAATGTCGGTTAAAAAGCCATCAATATTGCCCGAGAATGCAATATTACCAAGTGTAGAAAGATTGGCGGGCAGTTTAAGCGTAGGATAAAATGCTGCAATATCTTGAAGAGAAACACCAGCTTTTGAAACACGTAAATTGAGTGATGTTTCATACACCTGTGGCAGTCCGAAAGTTGAAAAATTACCTTTGAAATAAGTATTTCGCCCGGTGCGCAATTCAATATCTCGACCGCGCATGTTGTTTACTCTACCGTCAATATTTCCGCTTATGAATATTGTGTTATGCTGAATTTTATCGAGTTTTTTTGCAAAATAGTTGATGTCGCGCAGCGATACTTTTGTATTTCTCAAATCGCCTTTCAAACGCACCTTTTCAAGAAACTTTTTAAAGTCTCTAAAATGTTCATACTTCAATGATATAAAGTTTCCAACTGTACTTTCATCTGTTTGCAGCAACAGTTTGTTGCACAAAATTTCATTTACTGTAACCTTAGCCTCTGCTCGCAGGTTTACTAATTTCAAACCACACTTTTCATCTGCCGAAAGCGAACGAATAGATGCAAAAATAGAATCGCGAATCAATGCACCCTTTGTGATGTTTACGTTAATATTGCTGATATCTAAATGATTAAAATCAATGCCTTTTTCGGCAAGTGGTTTTTGCACGTTATTCAACTTAAAGGCTGCATTAGTAAGCAACAGCCGCCCAAACTCAATTTCAAAACCATCGGGCAAAAAGTGAAATGGTTTAAGTGTGTCGTTCGGTGCTTTTGGCTTAGGATCTACGGTAATTTCAACTATGGGATTTACCATAGTAATTTCGTTCACACTCAACTTGCCTGTTTTTATTCCAAGGTCATTCATTTTGATAAGACTTCGCGTTACATCCACATTTACTGTGGTGCGGGCTTTTTTATCGGTAAAATCAAAATGAGTATTTACAACACCTAATTCTTTCAATACAACATCCCATGCAAAAGGGTTTTGGGCATTATCTTTCTTCTTCGTTTTTCCTAAGCGAAACACTTGCGAAAAATTCATTGCACCCGAAGTATCTTTTTGCAAATGCACATAGGCATTTTCTAAAGACATTCCTTTTATCAAAACTTTTCTGTTGAATAACTGTCTGCCGCTATAGTGTACATTCAGCACTCCGGCATAAATCATGGTATCTTTATCAAAATCGCGAACCAACACTTTCTCTAATCTGATAAAACGGCTGAAAGTGATGGCAAGTTTTTCAATTTTCACTTCTGTATTGTACTCATCAGAGAGTGCCTTTGCTGCTTTTTTTGCAAAGTAAGTTTGCACGCTTGTAAGCCTGAAAGCAAGTACAGTGCTAACTACCAGCAATGCGATAGCAAGAAATAATACAATAAGTGCTTTTACAACTCTCTTTAGCAAACTACTAATTTGGGTATAAATTTACTGCATGTAATAAGAGAAAATAAATAATCGCTGTTTTTTGTTTTCATTCAGTAACTCATTACACATTTCTTTATTGCATTCAGCGAAAGACTGGCGTAAGATGCTTTAGTTTATTCGCATTTTTTCACTCTTTTCACTTTCCTTCAATTCTTAAATATTTTTCGTTTTTGTATTACGCATTTTGTTTCACCTTCGCAATGTGTCAATCACTATTCTTGGAATTGAATCGTCTTGCGATGATACTTCTGCTTCGGTTTGCGAAAATGGTAAAATTCTATCCAACATCATTGCTTCGCAAAGCATTCACGAAGCATGGGGCGGTGTAGTGCCCGAGCTGGCATCGCGTGCACATCAACAAAATATTGTGCCTGTAATTGATGCCGCAATAAAACAAAGCGGAAAAAAGCTATCAGACATTACTGGCATTGCCTTTACTAAAGGCCCAGGTTTAATTGGTTCGCTGCTGGTGGGGCACTCATTTGCCAAAGGGCTTTCGCTTACATTAAACGTGCCGTTAGTTGAAGTAAACCACATGGAAGCGCACATTCTTGCTCATTTTATTGATGCTGCTCCACGCTTTCCGTTTTTGTGTTTAACCGTTTCGGGCGGGCATACACAATTGGTTTTGGTGCAAGACTTCAACTCTATGAAAGTAATTGGCGAAACCATTGACGATGCCGCAGGCGAAGCATTTGACAAGACTTCTAAAATGCTTGGCTTGCCATATCCCGGAGGCCCGCTGATGGATAAACTTGCAAAAAAGGGCAACAAGTTAGCATTCAAATTTGCTGCTCCCAAAGCCCCAGATTTGAATTTTAGTTTCAGTGGGTTAAAAACTTCAGTGTTATATTTTTTGCAAGCAGAGCAAAAAAAGAATACAGCATTTATTGAAGAAAATCTAAACAACTTATGCGCATCAATACAACACAGCATTGTTGAAATGCTTATGAAGCGGTTGAAAGAAGCTGTTACAGCAACGGGCGTTAACGATATTGCGCTTGCAGGGGGCGTATCGGCAAATTCTTATTTGCGTGAGCGGTTTAAAACGTATGCTGAAGAAAATCAATTGCAGTGCTTCATTCCAAAATTTGAGTACTGCACCGATAATGCCGCGATGATAGCCATTGCCGGATTCAAGAAATTTGAGCGAAAAGAATTTTCATCATTAGAGAATGAGCCGGTGGCTCGGTGGAAAATTGGCAGCTGATTACAGCAGTAATTCTCTGCTTCATCAGCAATTTGCATTTCAATATTATCTACATTCGCTTTCATGAAAATTACACGTTTCAATGTTCGTGTTTATGGCGTAATGATTAACGAAAACAATCAAGTACTCGTAAGCGATGAGTTGATTAAAAAAGGTGCAGTAAAAGTTACAAAATTCCCAGGTGGCGGGCTCGATTTTGGCGAAGGTTTACGCGAATGTTTACAACGCGAATTCATAGAAGAAACTGGTGTAAATGTTAGTATTGGCGAGCATCTCTACACTACTGACTTTTTCGTTCCATCGGCTTTTGATAATGACAGCCAAGTAATAGCAGTTTACTATCGCGTGCATTGCCATGAATGGCAAAAGATAAAAACGTCTGAAGTGAAATTCAATTTTAATGTTGAACCGGGCACGGAAGCAGAATGTTTTAGATGGGTAAATCTTACACGCCTAAAAGATGAAGGTGATATAACTTTACCTACCGATGTTGCAGTAAAACAACTTTTGATAGACATGAAGTAATCTTGAAAACCACCTCAACCGCGTTTAGCAAACACTTTTACACCCCGCGTAATTTTACCAGATATTGATCTAATTCAGCTTCGGTTTTAAACTTCACTTCGCGCGCTTTACTACCAAGGTTTTCGCCTACTATTCCGGCTTCTTCAAGTTGGTCCATAAGGCGACCGGCTCGGTTGTAACCCAACTTCAACCTGCGTTGAATCAATGATGTGGAACCCATTTGATTTTGCACAATTACCCGTGCTGCATCTTCAAAGAGCTCATCCTTTTCGCCATCAGAAAAGAAGTCATCATCACTGCCTTTTTCTCCTTTAGGGTCAATGTACTCTGGCAACTCAAATGCCGTAGGATAACCCAGTTGATCTGCAATAAAATTCTTTACCAACTCTACCTCCGGAGTATCTACGAAACCACACTGCAAGCGCAACATATCACTACCCACACTCAACAGCATATCACCACGCCCAATCAATTGCTCTGCGCCACCTTGATCGAGGATGGTGCGAGAGTCAATTTTTGAAGATGTTTTGAATGCAATACGAGCAGGAAAGTTTGCTTTGATAGTTCCTGTAATAATATTTACCGAAGGGCGCTGAGTAGCTAAAATCAAATGAATACCAATGGCTCGCGCCAATTGAGCCAACCTTGCAATAGGCATTTCTACTTCTTTGCCGGCTGTCATAATCAAATCGGCAAATTCATCAACTACTAATACTATGTAGGGCAAAAACTTATGTCCTTGCAAAGGATTTAACCTGCGCGAAATAAACTTGGCATTGTATTCTTTTAAATTACGAACACCTGCCTTTTTCAACAAATCATATCGTTGATCCATTTCTACGCACAAGGCATTTAATGTAGTAACCACTTTTTTAGTATCGGTAATAATAGCATCTGCTTCGCCAGGAAGTTTTGCCAAAAAGTGCTTCTCTAATGCTTCGTAAATGCTCAACTCAACTTTCTTTGGATCTACCAATACAAACTTTAATTGCGAAGGGTGTTTCTTGTACAAAAGAGATACAATAATGGAATTGATACCAACCGACTTACCTTGCCCTGTTGCCCCTGCCATCAGCAAGTGAGGCATTTTGGCAAGGTCGGCAACATATATTTCATTGCTAATAGACTTACCTAAACAAATAGGCAAATCGGCAGTAGTATTTTGAAACTTATCGCTTGCCAACAAGCTGCGCATTGACACTACTTCCTTATTGTGGTTTGGCACTTCAATACCAATAGTTCCTTTTCCGGGAATAGGCGCAATAATGCGAATACCCAAGGCCGCAAGGCTCAATGCAATGTCATCTTCCAGATTTTTGATTTTAGAAATACGAACACCCGGAGCCGGCACAATTTCATACAGCGTAACTGTTGGCCCAATAGTGGCTTTTATTTTAGAAATCTCAATTTGATAATTGTTGAGAGTTGCGATGATTTGGTTTTTGTTCTGCTCCAATTCATCTTTATCTAAGGTCATTTTCTCGCTGCCATGTTCTTCGAGCAAACCCAGCGTTGGCAATTTATAATTCGATAGATCTTCGGTTGGGTCGTAAGGTGTTGTTAGTGTTGTAGATTGCTCCACTTCCGGCTCATCTACTGCCGCTGTAATGTCTAAAGCCAAGTCTTCGGTTTCATCCAAAGTATGTACAATTTTATTTTGCGGCACTTCTACTTCATCTACTTCCAAAGCAAGATCTTTTTGCTTTGTGGTATTAACAACGGCTTCTTTCAAATCATCTTTTCCAAAAATATTTTCGCTGGTGTCGCGAAAATCGTCATACTTTCCGGCAACAAATCCTTTTCCTGCTTCAGCAGCAGCATTAGGCTCAACGGCTTTAGGTTTTGATTGAAACCAATTTAGCAAGTTTTCAAAACTGATGTTGTAAATCGCTACCGCAATCATCAACGCGCTTACCACCAAAGTTGCGGCCGTGCCCGAATATCCAATCAACCCAGTAAGTAAACCGTAGGAACCTGTAAGATAATTTCCAACACCACCACCCCAAGCAAGTATAGATAATGGAAAATAACTGTGATTAATAAAAGCGAAAGCTGACGAAAACCAAACTGCAACAACTGCGCCATAAATAGTAAGTCGCAAAACATTGAATACTTTTTTCTGCACCAACAAATTGAAACCTGCCGAAAATACAATAGCTGCAACAATAAAAGATGAAAAACCAAATAGATTATTGAAAAAAACATTTGCCAAAACTGCACCTAAGCGCCCGAGTGCATTCTTTACTTTTACTGTGCCATCGGTAAGTGTATCCATCGAATTGCCGTGCAGCAATGAAATATCTTCTTCGATGGTGAACAAAAACGAACCGATAGCCACTGCAAGAACGAAAGAAAACAGCAACAGAAAAAGACCCGCAATCTTTGTAGCACGACCGTCTTTCCAAAAAGAAGGATCTTCATCAATTGATGTAAAATCTTCTTTTTTCTTTTTTGATGAAGCCACTTTAGCAACAGGCTCTTTTTCTTTTTTTGCCTTAGGTACTTTTGTTTCAGGAATAACTTCCACCTCCTCCACAGGCTGAGGTTTCTTTTTGTTTTCCTTAAATGTATTGGTGAAAATTACTTCTTCCATAGCTTATACAACGTGCCGAAAGTTCGCACATTGTTGCATTTAAGCAGTATTTCGATATACACAACAAAAAAATTATGTACAAAATGAATACAGGTATTGGTAAAAAGGGAAAAACAAATACATTTGCGCCCCGTTGCCCTAGTGGCGGAATTGGTAGACGCGCACGACTCAAACTCGTGTTTCGAAAGAAGTGGGGGTTCGATTCCCTCCTGGGGCACTTGACAGTAAAGAATAGAAAACTATATTTGCAGTCCGATTTGAAAAAATCAGTTGTTCTTTAAAGAATAGAAAACAAGATTGCTAAATACAGATTTAGCGATTCAGCAATCTTAAAGTGTAAATATTTCTCTTAGAAATATTCATCGTTCTTTAGTTATCATGCGGGAGTAGCTCAGTTCCCCGAAGTAATTCGGGATAAAGTCCGAGAGCCACCTTGCGGGAAAAATAAAAAATATTTCTCTTAGAAATATTCATTGTTCTTTAGTCATCATGCGGGAGTAGCTCAGTTGGTAGAGCGCCACCTTGCCAAGGTGGAGGTCGCGGGTTCGAGCCTCGTCTCCCGCTCAGGTAGTTAAAAGGCTTGAGCATTTACTCAAGCCTTTTTAATTTAAGCATAATGCCGCGGTGGTGGAATCGGTAGACACGCAGGACTTAAAATCCTGTGGCCATTACAGGCTGTGCGGGTTCAAGTCCCGCCCGCGGTACTTTTTGCTTTACATTATTGTATCAGTTCAGATACATTTACCAAGTAAGCAGAAATTTATTTAAAAACATCATTCAGCAGGTGAGCTAAACGCAGCCCTCCAAAAAGTATTTGCTTTTTCACAATAGGCGCGTGCTTATCGAGATATTCCTGCCCTATTTTATTGCTTTTGTATTGATAGATTGATGGCAAATAAGCTCGCGACTCTTCCATCCAACCCTCTACACTTCCCTTCCTTATCTTCTTGATTTTCGCACCCGAAAGTGTGCTTTTCAATTCCATACAATTATGCTTGGTGATGTTTCCCTGTTCAATAATTTCAAAATCCCAAATTCTATGTAGGTTCGTTCCTTTACCAAAAAAACTCACCTGCACATCGTTTCCGCCTTTATCATCGCCATACCCAACGTGCAATGGCTGATGTAAATCGCCTACTAAATGAATTAGCTCTCGCAAATACAACAGCATACTATCGTTGGAACGTTCTCCACTTTTTAACTTTCCAATTACACTATGTAGTTCATTGATAATATTAGCACCCTCTACATGATGATATGGCTTTCCTTTCTCAATGTTGATGTAGTGCATCGGTTTCATGTAATCAAGGCTACGATTCCCTTTTATCTCATCCATCCATACACTTGCATCTTCAATAGAAGTACCTACCAAATACTTGTTTACCGAATCTTTTACAGACTTATCTATAAAATGATAGGCAATTGATGCAATCATTTTATGACCTTTTGCACCCCAAGCATAAGCACTTAGCGACTGACACATAAACGCTACCGACAACAACAGCGAAAGGGTGTTGTATTTTATTTTCATACTAACTGCTTCTTAACGCATAAATATCAATTTTGATTCAGATGTTGTTTGATATTTTACTCTATAAAATACAATATCCAATTTTTGTTCATCGGTGTTTTCATGTTCATATATTTTTGCCAATTGCTGCAGCTTGAACGTGCTTTCATCAATAACAAAATCAAACAAAAAACCCGCAGCATGATTTGCTGCGGGTTTAGAACAAAAGCCGAGTTTGAAATTTTTATTTTACAATTTCAATTTCTACTCTTCTGTTTTGTGCTCTGCCTTCCTCGGTTTCATTTGATGCAACAGGAATTGCTTTGCCTAAGCCTTTAAAAGTAAGTCTGTCTTTTGAAACGCCTTTACCTACAAGGTAATCGTAAACCGATTTAGCCCTGCGTTCACTTAACCACTTGTTATAATCTTCAGACGCAACAAAGTCTGTATGACCGAAGATGTTTATTTTGCTTGTAGGATTGTCGTTCAGATACTTAACAACTCTATCCAACTGCACATTTGATTCTTTTTTCAAACCACTACTGTTAGTTTCAAAGTACACATTATCTAAGCGGAACATATTTCCTCCTGGAGTTGATTTTCCTGACAATGCTTCCTGAGTTTTAACGCGGGTTTCAAACTCATCCAATGCTTTACTCAAGTCATTGATTTTACCTTCGTTGGCAGCTAATTTTTGTTTGTATCCTTCTACATCATTTTTAATC
>CAZYXR010000017.1:6993-20944 GCA_964650845.1 uncultured Chitinophagaceae bacterium | reverse complement strand
CCTCGTTCTCTTTTTCAAGCGCTGCAAGCTGCTCGTTCATCGAATCAAGTTTCACTTGCTGGGCGGCATTCAAGCTATCCATTGCTTTGAACTTCTGGTTGTACTTTTCAACATCTGCCGGAGATGTTTTTTTGCCGTAAGGGATTCTTACACCAACAATAACTTCATGCGAACCGCCAAGATGTGTAGATACTCGTTTGTCTAAGTTATAATCGAAAGCGTATCCAATTTTAACCCAATCTAAGATACCTACACCAACCATAGCCACAATGTTGCTGCTTGAACGATAACCCAAGCCAGCCCAAACTATGTTTTTGTAACCAAACATTACATTTCCTTCGCCTTGAAAAGGAGCATTTTTAGTTCCCTTCAACAAAACAGTTGGTTGCAAAAAGAAACGTTTGCGTGAGAACTCAAACTTATACGACACGTGCCCCAAATAATGGCGAGAAAGTGTCAAATCTGTAGCATTTAATGCACTCAAGTAACGCGCTCTCGAATTCAAAATTTGTGGAACAGAGAAGCCGACAATCAACTGCCTCCAAGTAAAAGATAAACCGGCAGTTAAATCGAAAGTATTGCGATTTTGAACTTGATTGAACAAGTGTGGATCGGCAAGAACTTCCGGATTTGCTTTTTGGAAATCAATACGCACGTTCATTAAACTTGGCGTTAAGCCAATGCCTATATGCGCATCTTTAAACACTTTTACACGTCCAGCTATTGAGCCTTGAATGAGAATTCGGTTGATAATATCAGTTTGGTCTTGAAAAACAGCAAGCCCCACTCCTATTCTATTTTTCCATAAACCTGCGTCAATGGTTCCGCCTCGTGTGGCAGGTGCACCTTGCACTTTTGTCCACTGCTCGCGATCCATCAACCAAATGTTTACTTCATCGTCCTTACCGGTCATGGCAGGGTTGTATAGCATAGGCGTGTAGAAATATTGGCTTACTAAAGGCACTTGTTGCGCAACTGCACTTAAGCCAATAACACTTAGAACTACCGCAAAAATTTTATTAGAAATCGTTTTCATAATATCTGTTTTTTAGTCGGTTTATAATTATTCGTTGTTTCTCAAAATGGTTACAGCTCCTTTCACAATTTTACCTGAAGCAACATCTTTAATTACATAGTAATAAGTGCCATCATCCACAGGTTTACCTTTCCAAGTACCATCCCAATTGTTAGCGTAGTTATCGCTTTCATAAATTATCTGCTCCCAACGGTTTAGGATGGTCAATTCGAGAACATCAAATGCATCGCGATTGCGAATCACAAAGAACTCATTGACACCATCTCCATCTGGAGTGAATACATTTATCACATCAATAATAATGCGGTCTGAAACTGTTACAGTTACAGTATCGCTTGCTTTACAATTGTTTTTATCGGTGGCAGTTAATGTGTACAATGTAGTTTCAAAAGGACGAGCCATAGGCTGTTCAATGAAAGCATTGTTCAATGAAGTATCAGGTGTCCACTCGTAATTTACAACACCTCCGTAGGCTGTAATTACTTTGCCATCTAATTTAACACTGAATCCTTTATCAACCGTTTTAGGTTCACCTGCATCAACTAATGGCAACAAGAAGAATCCAACTTCTTTTGTAGCATTTAAGTTAAAGGCCACGCAGCCATTTGAATCTGATACTGAGCGAACAATATAGAACCCTTCGGATTCTGGATTAAACACAAGCGGAGAAGCTGTAACATTGGTAATCAATGTATCTCTTCCTTCCGGTATGCGAATAACTACATCCCAAGGTGCTGTTCCGGTAAATTCAACTTCTACACTTGGAAGCCTTTCGCCATCGCAAACAAAACCTCCGCCTGTAACAACCACGCTCGGCACCGGATTAACTTTTACAACCGCAGTACCACTTACTGTTCCTGTGCAATGAGCATCAGAGAAGTTAGTAACAGTGTATGTTCCTGCACTTGCGCCTGCTACAACAAAAGGACTTTGAGTAACTCCAGTATAGTTTGTAGTAGTAGTTCCGTTGCTTAAAGTGAAGTTGTATGGAGGGAAACCTGTGAATGTAACAAACACATCCGGACGAGGCTCATCAGCACATACTGCTCCACCACCACTAAGTGTTGCAGTTGGCAACGTAGGATACTTAACAATAATAACTGCAGTATCAGTAGCCGTGCATCCATTGGCATCAGTTACCGTTACGGTATATGTACCCTCTGTTAAGCCTGTTGCTGTTGTACCTGTTTGAGGAGGTGTAGTGTTCCAAGCAAAAGAATAAGGGGCCGTTCCACCTGTTGCAGTAGCAGTAGCTTCACCGTCATTGCCGTTAGGGCAAGTAACGCCTTCGCCATTGGCATCAGCCACCAACAAAGCAGGCTCATTCACAACAACAGTTATTGTTGAAGAACAACCATTTTGGTCGGATACAACCACCGTGTAAGTGCCAGCAAGCAAGTTGCTAGCAGTATCTGTTGTTTGAGCCGGACTTGTGCTCCAAGAATAAGTATATCCCGGAACTCCGCCTGATACAGTAACCCAAGCTTTGCCATCGTTCGCACCAAAACATTTAGCATCTACCACCGAAGGCACAGCTGTAATCTCGGTAGGTTGTGTAACTGTGATAGAAACAGTGGCCGAGCAAGCATTAGTGTCGGTTACAGTTACCACATAAGTGCCGGCAGCCAAACCTGTGCCGTTAGCTGTATTGCCAACGCCCGATGCTGAAGGCCAAGCATAATTCAATGTTCCAGTACCACCTGTTGCTGTTACAGTTGCAGCTCCATTGTTGCCACCAAAGCAGCTAACTCCAAATCCATTGAAATTGCTAGTTACAGCTCCTGTAGCGGTAATTGCAGCCGGTGCAGAGATAGTAACAGATGCAGTATCAGTACATCCATTCAAATCGGTGATAGTAACAATGTATGTTCCAGCACCTACCCCAGTAGCAACTTTTGATGTTTGAACAGGAGTAGTGTTCCATTCGTAGAAATATGGAGTAACACCTCCATTGCCATTTGCAGTTAATTGACCATCGGTAGCACCATTGCAACTGATTTGAGCACCATTAAAGTTGCTCGTTACTGTAGCTGTAGCAGTGATACGCGAAGGCTGAGTAACAGTAATGCTATCAACAGCCGAACAACCATTGGCATCCGTAATTGTAACTGTAAATGTTCCAGAAGCTAAACCTGTAACTGTGTTACCAGATACCGTGCCGCCAGACCAAGCATAAGAGAATGGTGAAGTGCCACCTATAACTGTTACACTTCCAGTTCCGTTGTTGCCACCAAAACAACTTACACCATAACCATTGAAGTTAGATGTACCTTGTGCAATAGCAACCAAAGCAGCAGGTTGAGCAATTGTTATTGAATTTACAGATGTACATCCGTTTCCGTCTGATACTGTTACGGTGTAAGTACCCGCACCCAAACCTGTTGCAGTTGCACTTGTTTGAGCAGGGACAGTATTCCATAAGTAAGTAAATACAGATGTTCCACCCGATGCTACCACAGTTGCAGTACCATCTGTTCCACCATTACACTTAGGTGCAACAGCCGAAATTGACGTGTGTACTTGAGTTGGCTGAGTAAGTTCCGGAGAGGTAACTTTTGTACATCCGTTCAAATCTGTAACGGTAATATTGTAAACACCTGGTAATAAACCGTTGGCAGTGTAGCTATTACCAATTGCAGAAGATGAAGGCCAAGCATAATTGTAAGTTGGTACTCCACCAGTTACATTAAGCGTGATTGTTCCATCGTTGCTACCAAAGCATCTTACGCCAAATCCATTGTAATCACTTAATACAGGATTGATAGTTAAGCTATCTGGCTGTGTAAGTGTAACCGAATCAACAAACTCACAAGTTCCGGCAGTAACCGTTACAAAATATTGCCCCGCGGCAAGCGCAGTTGCGGTTTGCGAAGTTTGTCCATTGCTCCACAAGTAAGTAACAGGGAAAACAGAAGTTGTATGTACAGTAGCTGTGCCATCTGCAGAACCATAGCAACTTACATTATATCCATTGTAATTACTTAACGTAAAGCTATCAATTGTAGCACTTGGATCAACCGTAACAATAGCATCGCAAGTACCCACATTGCCCGAACTATCCGCTACAGAAAGTGTAACTGTATTCGCACCAATGTTTGCACAAGTAAATACGCTTTGAGAAATAGTAACCGAAGCAATATTGCAGTTATCGTAGCTGCCATTATTTATCTGAGCAACTGTAATGGTAGCATTACCAGTGCTATCTAACTGAATAGTGAAGTTTTGGCAAAGTGCAACCGGCCTCAAAGTATCAGCAATAGTTACAGTTGCATTGCAAGACGAAGCATTGCCCGAAGCATCTGCAAAAGTTACCAATACCTGATAAGTTGAATCTCTATCGGCACATGTAAAGCTATTAGGAGAAACGGTAATTGATGATACTGCACAATTATCAGTAGCACCACCATCAACATCAGTGCCTAACACTGTTACAACACCATTTGCATCCAAATAAACTGTAGCATTTTTACAAACAGCTACCGGAGCAGTAGTATCTAACACTGTGATAGTAGCAGTACAAACACCAACGTTACCAGATGTGTCTGTTACAGATAGCGTAACAGTATTTGCACCTATCTCACTGCAGTTAAATACTTCTTTAGATAATGTTATAGAATCAATAACACAGTTATCTGTACTGCCATTGTTTACATCAGCAGTAGTAATTGACGCGCTACCGTTTGTATCTAAATAAACAGTAACGTTTTGGCAAACAGCTACCGGCAATTCGGTATCATTCACTATTACATTAAAGCTGCAAGTATCTGTAGAACCACTACCATTATCGGCAGCAAAAGTTACTACTGAGGTTCCTACAGGGAATGTGCTTCCGCTTGGCAAACCAGCAATTTGAGTAACTGTTTCGCTTGGTACAGAAAGTACATTTAAGATAATTTCCATACTTGGGTAACCTACAACCGCCATATCGGTAGGTTCAGAATAAGGACCACAATCAGGGAAAACTCCGTAAGAAAAGTCGGTTTGACTATAGCTATTTGAACCAATGTAGAAGAAATTACCAACCGACTGTCCGTTTGGCGTGAACAATTCTACTACCAAAGTAGAGCCACCCGGAATTGTTGCAGTCATTGGCAAGTTAAACAAGGTTTCACTTTGGTCTGGAATAGTAATGTTTTGCGTTGCAACCAAAGTAAGGTTAGCATAAGTAAGCGGCCCCGAAAGCGTATATAGATTTACAACTGCCGGTTGTGAACCTCCTGCACCAACTGCAAGTTCAACGCCAAACTGAACATTTGTAACATCAAAATCATTGCCAATACCATAACCAAACTGATTTAGGTCGTAAACACGTAAATAGCTGTTATCTGCATGACCAAAGCCATTTGTACATGCTACTGAATTACCATCTAAAATATCATCATTAAAGCTATGCGATAGTCTTACAGTATCGGCACAATTATCATAAGTAGTAGGCGCATTAAAGTTTACAACTGCGCCACATTGACCCATATCGTTACTTACAACTACATCGCTCGGACAAATAATTTGATAAGCAATAGTATCAAGAATTGTTACCGTCAAGTTACAAGCATCTAAATTTCCAGAAAGGTCAGTAACAAACAACTGTATGGTATGAACACCTACATCGCGGCAACTGAAAGTATATCGCGAAAGTGATAGTGAATCAATACCACAGTTATCAGTGCTACCACCATCTGCTTGCGCAGCCGTAATGGTTACATTACCGGTAGCATCTAAATATGCTGTTACATCTTGGCAAACAGCCGTTGGAGGGGTTGTTTCAAATACCGTTATTTTAAATGTGCAAGTTGATACATTACCAACGGCATCTTTTGCCTCGTAAGTAATAGTAGTATTGCCCGAAGGGAATGTTGCACCGCTTGGCAAGCCCGAAGTTTGAGTTAAGGTAACTCCAGGACAATTATCTGCTGCTAAAGGAACAACATAGTTTACCACAGCATCGCAATCACCCTGAGCAGCAAATACTTCCACATCTGTAGAGCAGAAGCCATCTATACAGCAGATGCCTGCTGACGAAGCCACACCGCTTCCACCCCAAAATGCTCCTATAACAATGCCTGATGCAAGCTCATTTCCATTGCAACTGATGGTGTAATTAGCAACATTATCATCGAAGAGTCCACCTGAAGTGATGTTAAATGTGTAAGGTCCCGTAGTGCCGTTTACCACTTCAGTAACCGCCAATGTTGTGTAACTGCCACCTGAAGCAATAACGGTATTACTTGCATCGGTAAGAGTCCAATCTACTTCATCCATAAAGCCAACTCCGGCATCGGTAATTTGAATTGTAAATACTCCACCAGTACAATTTTGCACACCAAAGGTTGGAGCCTCGGTATCGCTAACCACTACATTAAAGCTGCAAGTATCTGTATTACCCGAAGCATCTGTGGCTACAAATGTGTTGGTTGTTGTGCCCACAGGGAAGGTAGCACCACTTGCCAAACCGGCAATTTGTGTAACCGAGCCACCCAGTAGCTGTGTTTGAGTAAAGTTTAACGACCATGCTTGCAACGAACCAAAATCGCCACCACCATTATCCGAAACAATCAACTCCCAGTTACCATTAGCAACAGAGCCGTTATTGATAGCATTTAAGTTTGCTCCTTCGTGTGCTTTATATGTACCAGATATTGCCGGAAGATTACTGCACACAGATTCTGCATCTGCACCAACTCCCAAATCAACACACATATCAACATTATCTCCTGAGCAACCGAAGCCGGAAGTTGCTGAGGTAGCACGTCCAGGTCTGTTTATCAATGGAACAATAGTGCCATCGGGAGATTTTAATGAAACAATCAAATCGCCAACCCAAGTATGGTTAATGTTGAAACAAACACTATTTAGTGTAACTGCACCACCCAACATATCGCCACCACCAAACTGTGATACATTCAATACATTTGTTACACCTGTAGGATTATTATCAGGAATACTTACCGGCAAGCCTGTTTGGGTTGCAGTAACATTATTAGTTACAATACCACCGCAATTATCGGCAAAGGTAACTTGCGGATACGAAACAGTAGCACCACACACTCCTTGTTCATTGCTTATCGCAATATCGCTTGGGCAAGTTATCACCGGGGCTGATGTGTCGAGCACCGTTACAGTAGCTTGGCATGTAACAACATTGCCGCTGCTATCTGTTAGCGTTAATGTAACCGTATTGGCACCTGTAGCACCACAGTTAAAGGTATTTGGAGATACCGTTAATGACTGCACTCCGCAGCCTGCCGTGCTACCATTATCCACTTCGGCAGCAGTAATATTTGCATTGCCCGAAGCATCTAAATATACGGTAAGGTCTTGGCAAACTGCCACCGGACCCGGATTAACAGTTATAGTAAATGTATCATTAACTACAGGGCAAGCATTACCCGTTGGCACTACTACAACAGTAGCTACCAAAGGTGTAGTACCGGTATTGGTAGCCACAAATGAAGCAAT
The DNA here is from genome assembly GCA_964650845.1 of uncultured Chitinophagaceae bacterium. Lineage (GTDB taxonomy): Bacteria > Bacteroidota > Bacteroidia > Chitinophagales > LD1 > UBA7692. The sequence continues at coordinate 13,452 of CAZYXR010000017.1, read as the reverse complement.
ATCGCCCGTGCCACTGGCAGCTAAGCCTATGGCTGTGTTATCGTTTGTCCAATTATAAGCACTTGCAGTACCTGTAAATACAACAACAGGAGAATTTTGATTAACACACAATGTCAAATCCTGAGTAGAATTTACATTCAAATTAGGATTAACAGTAATCGTAAATGTATCAGGTGTGCCTACGCAACCTGTTACAGCATCTGTTGGCGTAACTATGATTTCTGCCACTACAGGAGTTCCACCTGCATTTGTAGCCGTGAATGCAGCAATGTTACCACTGCCGCTTGCGGCCAAGCCAATAGACGGCTCGCTGTTAGTCCAACTGAAATTAGTAGCAGCACCTGTAAATGCAACTGCTGTAGTAGTTTCGTTATTACATACCGCTTGGTCGGCAGTAGCAGCAACTGTAACAACCGGGTAAACAGCTATGGTAGCTGAACCCGATGCAGGAGCAGCAGTACAGCCATTTGCATCTGTTACAGATACCAAAGTATATGTTGTAGTTGCCAACGGTGAAACAGGAATATTTGAACCCGTTGTATATGAATTGACAGTAGTATTACCCAAACCATCAGAATAAACTACAGTATAAGGGCTTACCCCACCCGCAACATTTACAGTTAAATCGGCTGGCTCGCCCACACAAATTGTATCGCCCAAAGATGTATAAACCACATCGTCAATACCTAAATAATCCGAATTCGATCCACTTGGACCTCCACTTGTTACAAAGTATCTAAAGGCGAAACGACCAGATGTTGGCACGCCCAAGCCAGATACAGTAATTGTAAACTGAGTCCAACTGGTTGGGTAAACCCCAGTAACCAATGTTGGGTTAATATCTAAAAGAAGATTGCTAAAATCACCTACACTTACGTTGGTATTACCCACATCAGTACTTGTGCCATTAGTGCTCATTCTTACTTGTAATCTATCTGCAAAATCATCAACCGCTCTTGTTCTGAAAGTGAATACATCACCATCTTTCATTGTAATATTTGGCAAAATCAACCAGTTGCTGATAGTGTTATTACCGGTAGTGCTATTAAAGTTAACACCTGCATAAGAATTGGCAGGAGCAGAAGCCGCAGGGAACACATTTGGATTACCTTGGAACCAAGTAGCCAACCCCAATGGCGAGCTGTTATTGGTAACAATCCAACCCGGAGGTGGCACTACCGCAAATCCTTCATTTATCAATTGTGTGGTTGCCAATGGCGCACCTGTTAAAGTTGCAGCATAAGAATTTACAGTAACAGTAGCTGTGCAGGTACTTGAGTTACCCGCAGTATCCGTAACAGTTAAAGTAACTGTGTTGGCTCCAAGATTAGCACATGTAAATGCGCTTGGAGATACTGACATCGAAGCAATACCGCAATTATCTGAACTGCCGTTGTTTACATCGGCAGACAACAATGTACCATTGCCATTTACATCTAATTGAAGGGTAAAGTTTTTACAAACAGCAGTAGGCTTGGTTGTATCAGCAACTGTTACCGTAAAGCTGCAAGTATCTGTATTGCCCGAAGCATCTGTGGCTACAAATGTGTTGGTTGTTGTGCCCACAGGGAAGGTAGCACCACTTGCCAAACCGGCAATTTGTGTAACCGAGCCACCCAGTAGCTGTGTTTGAGTAAAGTTTAACGACCATGCTTGCAACGAACCAAAATCGCCACCACCATTATCCGAAACAATCAACTCCCAGTTACCATTAGCAACAGAGCCGTTATTGATAGCATTTAAGTTTGCTCCTTCGTGTGCTTTATATGTACCAGATATTGCCGGAAGATTACTGCACACAGATTCTGCATCTGCACCAACTCCCAAATCAACACACATATCAACATTATCTCCTGAGCAACCGAAGCCGGAAGTTGCTGAGGTAGCACGTCCAGGTCTGTTTATCAATGGAACAATAGTGCCATCGGGAGATTTTAATGAAACAATCAAATCGCCAACCCAAGTATGGTTAATGTTGAAACAAACACTATTTAGTGTAACTGCACCACCCAACATATCGCCACCACCAAACTGTGATACATTCAATACATTTGTTACACCTGTAGGATTATTATCAGGAATACTTACCGGCAAGCCTGTTTGGGTTGCAGTAACCGGCACAGTAGCGCTGCCTGCACAAGCATCACTGGCACTTGGGGCAGTATAGGTAACTACAGCACCACAAGTAGCTGTGCCATTATCTACACTAATATTTGAAGCGCAAGTAAGTACCGGAGCAACTGTATCTAACACTGTTACAACAGCAGTACAAGTGCTTACATTATTAGAAGCATCGGTAACGGTAAGAGTAACCGTATTTGCACCGATATTAGAACAGTTGAAAGTATCGGGAGCAACAGTAATAGACGGAGAGCCACAGCCAACTGAGCTTCCGTTGTTTACTTGCGATGCAGCTAAAGTTGCATTACCCGTTGCATCTAAATAAATAGTTACATCTTGGCAAACCGCACTTGGTGTTGAGGTATCTGCTACTGTTACCAAAGCAGTACAAGTAGAAGAATTACCCGAAGTGTCTGACACGGTGAGTGTAACTGTGTGTGCACCTAAATCGGCACATGTAAATGAAGCCGGAAAAGTAGAGAATGTAACCGAAGAGCACAAATCGCTGCTTCCATTATTGATTTCTGCACCTGTAAGTGTATAACTACCGGCAACTAAATAAACGGTAGCATCTTGGCAAACAGCAGTAGGTTTAGAAGTATCAGCAACAGTTACAGTAAAACTACACGTATCAGTATTGCCCGATGCATCGGTTGCTACAAAAGTATTGGTGGTAACCCCAACAGGGAAAGTACTACCACTCGACAAACCAGCAGTTTGTGTTATGCTAATAGGCATACTGTAATGAACACTGCCATAAAACAACCTAAAATTTGATGGGCTGCCATCACCAAAAATATTTCCAGAAAACAATCCATCAATAGCTTTGCCGCCTGTGAACGAAACTATACCATCGGTAACCGTTTGGCTACCACTATAACCACCAAGAGTTGAAAGATATGATACCGGACCTCCACCATATCCGGTATTAGCTACAATATACACACCTTTTGACTCCCCCGCAGCAAGAGTTAATGGAGAAGATAGCGGAATGGCAAAAAAGCCAGACACTGTACTAAAATTTGGTGCTGCTGGAACATTAATCGTAACGTTATTGTTTAATGTCCATGAACCAGCATTCAACTCTTCTCCTGCATATGAACTAGCAGTGTTAGTAAAGTACAACGAAAAATCATAGTTATTAGCAGAAACACTGTAAGATGCAGTAATAATAGAATCTATACTAATCGTTTGAGAGCTTACATTGGTAATATCAAAAAACACTCCACGCTGTCCTGAATTCGACCAACTTTGACTGGAGTTTGAAACTAACTCGTTATCACAATTTTCCGTAGCAGTTGGGTCTGCAAAAGCGACTACCGCCCCACAGGTACCCACCTCATTGCTTACAGCAATATCCGTAGGACTAGAAATAACTGGTTTAGAAGTATCTTGAACCGTAACTGTAAAACTGCAAGTAACGGAAGCACCGCCAAAACCGCTAATGGCTGTATATTCCACCGTGTCGGTGCCTACCGAGAATGCACTGCCAGAAGCAGGGCCATCAGTTTGGGTTATCAACACAGGGCAACTAAACTCAACTACATAACTTAATGCACCATTTTGGTCGAAATCATTCCAAGCACCACTACCACCATAAAATTGCAGATGATGCTCCAAACCACTGGCATCGTTTGGCTCACCTCCCGACCAATTGGTGTAGGTAAACGGACTGCCATCTACCCATTCCCAACCGCCAAGCGGCTCGCTATAACCCAAGTTTAATGGATTTTGGAAACCGCCAATCCACGGGTTGCCTGAAGCACCAATTGCTGTGGTTAAAAAGGCATTCTCACCTGCATTATTAATTACAGCCAAATAGCCGCCCAATGCTTGCGCTGCTGCATTGGCTGTGTTCCAATCGGCAGTAGTGTTTGAAAGTAAATAATGATGCCCTTCAAAAGAACCTAAGTAAGCAGCATTTACATTGCTTGGCAATGTAGTAGCACAACTGCCGCAGGCTGTTGTAGCCGTTGCATCGGCAAAATTCACAACTGCACTGCAATTACCGGCATCGTTGCTCGCGGTGATGTTTGCAGGGCAAGTAATTATTGGCAAGGTAGTATCTTGTACAGTAACAGTAAAACTACATGTATCAGTATTGCCCGAAGCATCGGCAGTTACAAAGGTGTTTAATGTTGTACCCACCGGAAATACCGCCCCCGAAGGCAAGCCCGCAATTTGATTGACAGGAACGACTCCTGGAGTTACAAGCAATTGTACATCATCTACTGCATAGGCTCCTGGTCCAACAAAAAATTCTGGCACAGTGAGTTTAAATGAAAGATTAACCTTTTGCCCTGCCAAACTTGTAAGTGCAGACAAAACATTTAAATCAATTTGTGTAAAAGGGCTAGAATATGTTTGCCCTGGAACAAAAGTAAGATTATACAAAGATGCTAACACAGTTGAACCTAAAGAATCCAATACATCAACATCTAATACTCTACTGCCTGTACAGCCTCCGCAAAAGCTGAGCAAATCAACATAGTACGCATGTTTAAACTTCAACTGAGCTGTCGCTAATACGGTAGGCAAAACAACTTGCTGCCTGAGCTCTCTTACTAATGGACCACTTCCGTCAAAACCAGCATGTGCGGCAAAAGTGCCTGCCTGAGGAGTAAAATCCACTCCAAATCCCAAGCCGAATCCACATGGGTCATAATTCCCTGTGTAAACCGAAAACGCCTCATCGCAGGAAGCTCCAGTAGGAGGTCCCAAGGTGTCCCAATCGGTAAAATCACCACTCTCAAAACTTTGATTATTCAATAATTGCACATTGCTACAATTATCGGTAGCAGTTGGTAATGTATATGTTACCACAGCACTGCAATTGCCAGCATCGTTGCTAACAGTAACATCGCTACCGCAAGTAATAACAGGAGCTATTACATCGCTAAACACAACAGCAACAGTATCAACACCAGTGCATCCATTAGCATCTGTTACAGTAACAGCATACGACCCATCTGCCGAAACAGAAATAGTTTGTGTGCTTTCTAAAGTACTCCACGCATAGCTGCTAAACACACCTGCATTTAGCACAACTGCACTGCCCGGGCAAGCGGTTACATCCGCACCTAAATTTACAACTACCGGCTGGCAGCTTGCAAAAACTTGCACATCGTCTATCGCAACTCCTCCAAAATTTACTGTATTATCAGACCCTAAATTTACTTTAAAACGAACAACCTTACCGGCAAAAGCAGAAACATCGGCATGATACACACCCCACCCTGCCGACTGCGGCACATTTACCAATGGGTTACCCAAGCCAGCTGTTTGTGTAGCGCCATACCAACGAAAAACTACCTGTTGCATACCGCCACCACCAACTTCTTCTACATATACTTTGAGCGTGTCAAAAGATGCACTTTCCATTTGATACTTCATAGCCCAGTTAAGTTGCAATGGGCCAACCGCAGAAGTAAGATCAATACTCGGAGACTCTAAAATTTGATTAGAACTGATATTATAAGTTCCAGTCAAGTCTGTTTTCCATACATTTACTCCACTATGCGCTGTTGTAAACCCTGCAACAGGGTTAGTTGTAGAAGTTGCCGCAGTAGCCGGAACACCCCAAGCCCATTCATTGGCGATACCAGATGAAGTAAATCCGCCATCATTCGATTCAAAATCGGTGCTGTAAACAGCATAAGAATTAAGTGGAGTAAGCGGAGTAGTATCTTCCAAAATATCAATAGACCAAGCATTCAAAGTACCCACATCAGGTGATCCGTCATCATACACTGTTAGTGTCCAAGTGCCTGCGGTATTCATTCCTTTAAAGTAATCTAAAAAGCCCTGAAGCTCTGGTTGATATGCAACACCTTTCATTACCGTAAATGATGGTGGTATAGCATTGTTATCGTTCAGCATCAAATCCATCATTGTTTGTGCACCACTAGCACCTATATCGCTAAACAGATGAACAGTGTTGCCATCAGGCGAGGTGAGTGTAACATCAAGATCCAGCATAAAAGTATGCGTAAGATTTAGCCTTACAGAAATATCTTTAATTCTTTTACTATCAGCAATAGTGATAGTGCTGATAGTAGGGGGACCCGCATCGGCAAGTGGAGTAGCACCACCTGTGTAAGCATAATTGGTGTATCCCGATTCGGCTGCAAATTTTGAAACAGAAAGATTGTAGGTAAATGTTGCACCACCCGAACCCGAAGGCTGATCGACATATACATAGTAAGTACCCGCATTAAGTGCCGTAAAGAAAAATGCTTCGGAATTTGGCGATGTTGAACTTCCATCATTAGCAACCAAAATTTGATTATCTAAATCGCCAAACAAACCAAACCCAAGGCGACCGTTCCATGAGGTGGC
>CAZYXR010000017.1:310-6983 GCA_964650845.1 uncultured Chitinophagaceae bacterium | reverse complement strand
CATCGCGCTCGGGGTCTAAATCGAGGCCAAGAAAAACAGTTTCGCCAGCCGCGAGATTTATCGAATAAAAATCTGCATCGGCAGCAGGGTCAATCACACCATTTACCCAACCATTGGCAGGTAACACATTGGCTGTAAGGTTTGAATTATTAGGCTCTACCTCGGCAGTTGTAAGCCCTGATTGAACACGTAAATACAAATCGTAAGGGCGTAGTTGAGAAGTGGCAGACGTATGAGATACCCGAAGGTAATATGTGCCTGTGGTTGGTATTAAAGCACCGGCAATAGATGATGAATTCGACCCGAATGTACCATCCGACAAATCAAATTCAATAACTGTAACGCCATCGGAAGCACGCAACTCCAATCTGGAATTTGTACTGGCAGTTGACGAAAAAGCCGTTTGCGTAGCGGCAAATACCCTATCGCCCGCAGTGGCAGTAAACGAATAAAAATCTTCATCGGCATTTGGATAAATATAACCGCGCATCTTAGCCGGGTTGCTGGCAATAGGCGTGGCAACGGCAGCGTTGTTGTTTGGTTCTACTTCGTAATTTGGAAAAGTTTGTGCCTGTGTGCTTACGGCACTCAATAAACATATCACAGCAATTGAACAGCCTTTAAGAACATTGTTCAAACTTTGTTTTGCAGCATCTTCGATAGTCAGGTATAAATTTCTCATAATTCAGATAATTATTTGAGCTAAAATTTTTTCAATTAGGGTGATGGATTATTTTTTTGAATCGTTTTGATTTTCTCTAATCAAACTTCCTTTCGAGTCGTGTGTAATACTTTCATCCTCGGGATGCAAAATTTGAATAGACCCACTTGGTTTTGCATGTGTTTGCAATTTGGCTTTGCCGGCAGGCGATGCGTTTTCATACTTTACCGTTGTGCTTGGCACAGGCTTGGTTTTTACAGCGGTATTTTCTACAACATTGGTTTTTGCACCTTTGTTGGTAGTTGAAATTTCTCTGTTATACGGATGCTCAGTTGCAGTTCTGTTTCCTTTGGATTGAACCTTGTTCCATGATTGCGACTCGGTTTTTGCAGGCACCTTAGTTACTTTTGCAGCGGGTACAGATTCTGTTTTTGTAGCGGCAGGTTGAATTGCCACTCCAGCTTTAGCATCATTATTTTCTGCAACCTTCTTTTTTACCGACTCGCGAAAAGTTACGGTTGGCTTTGTGTTGTCTGAACTCACATTCTGCACCTTCTCCGACATTTCTTTATCGGACGATTGGGCATTTACAGATGTGCTTGTAACAAGCATGGAAAAACCTAAAGCGACTGCAAGAGCAATCGAATAACTTTTTGCGAAAGTATTCATGGTTAATTTTTTGAAACTTAAAAAAGGAAACTGCGTAAATGGCTTTACGCTGAAAAATGTAACTGCGGGAGTAAAAACACTCATTTTTTTGTAACAGCAGGTACTACAAATTGCGTTGTGTATATTTTTGTCCATAGTCAGGTGGTTTGTGTTGAAAAAAGCACCAAATACACTTTTTAACACCCTGCGAATATATGTGAAACTATTTCTTGAAAAAAAAATATGTTTCAAAAAATATTAGCAAACAGGCACATTTAAAACATAATTCGCTGATTGACAATGCGATTATTTTTTGATTTTTTTTAAACTTCATTACAATTGAAACAAAAAAAAGAATGTGAACAACCTCATTCGCAGCGCTACACGCAAGCATAAAAACCTTGAAAATATTTACATTTTTTAAGAGCGCGTTAAAATCTACTTGAATGCAACAAGCATTTCGCGCTTACCGGGCGGTCCCGGCTGCCGCTGCACCACAAAACCAGCCCCTTGCATTGCTCTGCGCACAATGCCTTTAGCGCAATAAGTACAAAGTATGCCACCTGGTTTCAATATCGCATACATTTTGGCAAACATTTTTTCGCTCCACAATTCGCTTTGAACATCGGGTGCAAATGCATCGAAAAAAATAACATCAAAATGATTGATTGCGGGTTGATAATCGGCAATAGAAATATGCTTTTTGATGAAGGTAAAATTGACACTCAATTGATGCGATTGATTCCACAAACTTGTATGCAATTGCAAAAATTCGTGCTTGAATTTACCAGCACACAATTCATCTGCATAGTTTAATGATTGAGCAATATCATTTTCTATCGGGTACAACTCCACACCTTCGTAATGAACATCTATGCTATGATTTTGAGCAAATAAAAAGGCAAGAAAAGCATTCAAGCCCGTGCCAAACCCAAGTTCAAAAATTCGTATTGGTCGAGTTTTTACTTGCATCAAACCATGCTGCACAAAAACATGGTTAGATTCCTGAATTGCACCGTGGCGCGAATGATAAATTTCGTTGAATTTAGATGAGAACAAAGTATGCGAACCATCGGCAGTAAGCAGTTTTTCTATTGACACTAAGCGAAAGAGAACAAATTTTGGGGTAATAAAAAAACTATTGAGTAACGCATTGCGCAAACAATTACTTTCTTTGCGCAATGGTTGAAATGTTATGACGTAAATCTTGTATTTTCAATAACCAGCCTGATAAATTTCATATTCCACAACGCAATCTCACCCTACTTTTGTGCTGTTTTGAAAAACATACTTGCATTCTTATTGGCATTCACTATCGGCTCGCAGCATTGTGTGCAGCTTGGTTTGTTTGCTTGGTACAACGTGAACAAGCAAGCGATAACCGAAAAACTTTGTGTAAACAAAGCTAAACCCGAGTTGCATTGCGATGGCAAATGTTACCTCGGCAAGCAGCTTAAAAAAGCCGAAGAAGGAGAAAAACGCTCGACTGCAAACACGCTAAAAGAAAAACAAGAATACGTTCAAAAGAAATACTCCTTGCATTTGGTTCAGCCTTTTGTTACACACTCAATTTTTGCCATTAAAGTGTCTGAATTCAGCCTTCCGAGCAGCCCTGTATTGGAAGAAATTTCGCCCCCCGGTTAGTTGTTGTTTTCTGTTTTCAAGTTTCGACTTTACCACACAGCAGCATTGAAATGCAATAGTATTTCATGCACAACATTTTATTTAAAACAAAAACAACATTCATCATGAAATTCAATTTTATAAATGTATGCGCAATTGCCGCTTTGCTATTCTCGTTCAGCATCACTTCGTGCAAAAAAAATAACGACACAACTGTAACTTTCGACTTGGAACATCGCTGGGCAAATACGGCATTCAGCTTAGGACAAAGCTATGTTACAGCAGGTGGCGACTCGGTAAATCTTTCTAAACTAAAATACTTGCTTAGCAACTTTGTGTTTGTAAAATCGGATGGCTCGGAGTACAAAGTACCGGAAAGTTACTACTTGGTAAATGCACTAACGCCATCTTCGTTCTATTTAGATTTTAAGGATATTCCGGAAGGCGATTATACATCGGTAAAATTTATTGTAGGCGTTGACAGCGCACGAAACACCGCAGGCGCACAAACAGGCGCATTGGCTACCACCAATGATTTGTATTGGGACTGGAACATGGGTTATGTATTTTTTAAAGCAGAAGGCACAAGCCCCAAAAATGCAATGGGTATTACCTACCACATTGGCGGTTATGGCGGTGCTAATGCTGCCCAACGCACTATTGCCATAGATTTTGCAGGAAGCAAACTGCAAGTAAGATCGGGCAAAGCGGTAGAACTACACGCAAGTGTTGATGTAAAAAAAGTGTTTACAAATATTGATTTGGCAAGTATGGCGATGGTGCACATGCCCGGTGCAAACGCATTGAAAATTGCAGACAACTACGCTACACTTTTTACGTTTGAACACGTGCATAACTAACAATATAACAAGGCTGCTGCAGTTGATGCAGCAGCCTTAAAAAACAATTGATATGCAACGCATAACATGGCTGGCAATTTGCTTGATGTTTTTAATTGCAGCATGCCAAAAAGATACCAAAATTGAAGAACCGATAAGTTTCAGCAAGCCTGCAAATTTTCCGGAGCCGCATTACAATTTCCAAAACAATGAGCTTACACAGCAAGGGTTTCTTTTAGGTCGAAAACTTTTTTTCGACCCTATACTTTCAAAAGATAGCAGTATCTCTTGCAGCTCGTGCCACCAACAGTTTGCAGCGTTTGCACACAGCGGTCATCGCACAAGCCACGGCATCAATGGCCTTTTTGGCACGCGCAACACTCCAGCAATTTTCAATACCGCATGGAGCAAAAATTTCATGTGGGATGGTGGTATTATTCACATAGAAAAAATGCCTGTGGCACCAATAAACAATCCTGTAGAAATGGATGAAACTATGCTGAATGTTGTAGTGAAATTAAATCGCTCGCAAGCATATAAAGCAAAGTTTAAAGAAGTGTTTGGCAGCAACGAAATTGATGACCAGCAAGTGTTAAAAGCCATTGCACAATACATGGGCGCAATGGTTTCGGCAAACAGTAAATACGATAAATATAAAAGAGGCGAAGCAGGTGGCAGCTTTAACACCGATGAAACCGCAGGACTAAAACTATTTGAACAAAAATGCGCATCATGCCACAGCACCGATTTGTTTACCGATTATAGTTTTAGAAATAATGGATTGGTTCTAAACTTTCAAAACGATGATGGCAGAGCGCACATAACACAAATGGCAGAAGATATAGGTAAGTTTCGGGTGCCATCGCTACGCAATGTAGAAGTAACAGCACCGTATATGCACGATGGTAGATTTGGCTCGATAGAAAAAGTGCTGCATCACTATGCCAACACTGTACAAAAAACACCCACGCTCGACCCACTTTTAATTCAGCCAAACGACAAATTGGGAATAGCACTTACAGAGCAGCAACAGCAACAAATTGTGCTTTTCTTAAAAACACTTACAGACCATGAGTTTTTAACCGATAAAAGATTTAGCGAATGAAACATTTAATCATTTTCATAAGTGTTTTATGGTTGTGCAACACAGCTATTGCTTGCGATATTTGCGGTAGCAGCATGGGCAGTTCGGCATCTATTTTACCACAAATCAACAAAAGCATAGTTGGTTTAAGATACAGCCATTCAGCTTTCAAATCATCGCATCCAACAAACTTAGGCAATGAGTTTGCAGGGGTTTCGTCCAGCGATAAGTTTCACACCATAGAAGTAGTTGGTAGATACAATGCCACAGAGCGTTTTCATATCACAGCCATAGTGCCAATAAATTACATCAATCAAAAATCTACACTTAGTAATGTTGAAAATTATGGCTTAGGCGATATAATGTTGATGGGGCAATTACTTACCATCAATCCAAATTTCTACGCAAGCAAAAGAATAAAACATCAATTGCGTGCGGGACTTGGAATAAAATTTCCTACAGGAAACTTCAACAAAAAAACCAATGAATCGTTGCTTCACTTCAACCTTCAAAATGGCACCGGCAGTTTAGACATTTTACTATCGGGTATTTACACATTACGTGTAGATAAATGGGGGTTGAATACTGAACTTTCTTACCGCATCAATACAAAGAATCAAAACAACTTACGCTTCGGCAATAAGGTTGCTGCAAAACTTACAGCATTTTACTGGTGGCAGTTAAATGAAAACATCAGCATTTTGCCTACACTTGGTGTAAATGGCGAACAAATGATGCGTAATAAAGAAGGAAAACGCAATGTGCCATATACTGGCGGCTGGGGTGTAAATGCAGTAGCAGGAGTTGATGTGATAATGAAAAAATTTGTGTTGAGTTTTAGCGCACTGCCGCCATTGATACAGCATTGGAGCGAGGGCAACGTAAAACGAAAAATATCTTTAGAAACAGGTTTGTTTTACAACTTCTAAAAGCTATGCAACCGACATTATTTATCGGCATTTACAAATTTTAATAACTAACCGAAACATCAATAAAACAAAGCAACTCAGCCACTTTAGGCACACCAGTGCTTCACATTCAAAAGGCAGCTTAAACTACATTGTAAACACAACATCGTAAGCGCATATTCTTCACTAAACAATAAGGAGAAACAGTTTATGAAAAAGATGTTTACACTAATCGCAGCGGTTGCAATAACAGCATTTGTTTATGCGCAACCATTCAACTCATTGTTGAATTTTCGCTTGCCAAATAACGCACATTTTACCATGCATATTGATGGGCAAAATGTAAATGGAATTTCCACGCTGGCAAGTAACAATAGCATCCGCCCGGGCAGACATCAAGTACGCATTTCTGTGCCTGTTTACAACCAAATTGGTAGCCGCAAAATGCAAACCATTTTTCTTGGCTGGGTAAACATTGCACCGGGTAGAGTTTTGTATGCCACCTTAGATAGATTCAATAACTTTTTTGTGGAGCAAACATTTGCATTGCAACACAAGCACGGAGGTTGGAACCACCCAACAAACAACCACAACAACACATGGAACAATTGTGTAGAATACAATGATTATGATGAGTACAGCTATCCGAACAATCATTACCAACCTACAACATTTGAACCCCAACAACAAGTTATTGATGCTGTAACTTTTCAGCAATTAAAAGAAACCATCAACAAAACTTCATTTGAAAGCACTAAGGAAAATGTGCTGAATCAAGCCAAGGGAAATTTTTGGTTCACAACGCATCAAGTAAAAGAAATAATTGGCTTGTTCAGTTTTGAAAGCACAAAATTAGAAGTTGCTAAAAGCATGTACAATCGCACAGTTGATAAACAAAACTACTTTACAG
>CAZYXR010000017.1:0-300 GCA_964650845.1 uncultured Chitinophagaceae bacterium | reverse complement strand
TATTTGATGACCTTTTTTTAATGCCATTCAGCGAATGCCACCAGTTACTTATTCGATTCTTTTTCCAACTGGCTTTTTGCCCAAGCCAAATTGTTTTTTGCTAACTGAAAATCAGGATCTAACTGCAATGCTTTTTCGCAAGCTGCAATTTCAATATCCCATTTTCCCATTGCACCATAAGCAGCCGCAATATTGTTGTAAGCTACTGCTTGATTGGGGTCGAAGTCAATAGCTTTTTGCGTAGCCTCTACACTTTTTTGATATTCTCCGGCTTGATAATACACCAAACCAAGGTTCGAA
>CAZYXR010000016.1:0-45076 GCA_964650845.1 uncultured Chitinophagaceae bacterium | reverse complement strand
GGTTCCGGCTTCGAGCAGATGTGTGGCATAGCTGTGGCGTAGCCAATGTGGTGTTGCGGGCTTTTTGATATTTGCTTTTCCTTCGCCTCAACGTCTCCCTTTCTCACAAAAATTCCGCTTCATCCCGCCCCAATACCATTCAGCCACGTCCACCTCGAAAATTGTCACATCGGCATCTTTACATCCCAAAGCATTCTTCCTGCTGCTCCATCCCCGCCTGCAATTCCTCTGCGGAGTTCCAAAATAACTTATCGAAATCTACCACCGTATCATCGTGGACTGCCCCAAATCTGAGCCGCCCAAAATCAAATGCGCAAAATCCCTGCATTCTCCTATTTTAGCCCCATGAACAAAGGGACTTCACTCGCGGATTTTTTGAAGGGAGAAAAATCAATCAACTTAAATAATGTTTTAGAAGCCATTGCCGATGCAACGGCAGCCATCAACCAAAAGGTTTCTTATGCCGGCTTGAACGACAGCACTGGAACTGCCGGAAGCACCAATGTGCAGGGCGAGGAAGTTCAAAAGTTAGATTTGATTGCCAACGATATTATTGTTGAACATCTGCAAAAAACAGCAGGTTGCGCAGCGGTGGTGAGCGAGGAAACAGATGGTGTTTTGCCGATAAATAATGAAGGCGAATACGTTGTGGCGGTTGACCCCTTGGATGGTTCTTCCAACATAGATATTGCAGCGCCCATCGGCACCATTTTCGCTATTTGGAAAAGAACAACCACAGGCACGGCAAACGACAGCGACTTTATGCAAAAAGGTAATGCGCTTGCCGCAGCAGGTTATGTGTTGTTTGGCAGCTCTACAATTTTAATTCTTAGCACAGGCAATGGCACACATGGTTTTACTTTGGATGCTTCGGGAAAGTACCAGCTTTCGCATCCTGCCATCTGCATCAAAAAAGACGGAAAAATATATTCTGTAAATCAGGGCAATGCAAGCAAGTTTGACGAAAGCGTACAATCATTTATTACATGGTGTACACAAACCGACAAGGCAACTTCACGCCCATATTCTTTGCGCTATATCGGTTCTATGGTGGGCGACCTGCACCGCACATTGCTAAAAGGAGGCATCTTCTTTTACCCTGCTAACAAAGGCGAAACCAAAGGCAAGCTGCGTTTGTTGTATGAATGTATCCCGATGGCATATTTGGTAACGCAAGCCGGAGGCGCGGCAAGCGATGGCAACCAACCAATTTTAGATATTCAACCTCTTGAAATACACGAGCGCACTGCCGTATTTATTGGCTCGGAAAATACGGTAAACACTTGTTTGAAATTTTTGAAAAGCGAAGTAGTAGCATGAAGCAATTTTTCATCTTTATTTTCGGCATGTTGATTGGTGCTGATATTGTTGCGCAAACACCACCCAATCGTGCACCTTCTGCCAGCCCCGATTTCTTCTTTGGCTTGGAAGATTTTATGATTGCGCTGCGCCCGCTCGATAACGATACCGACCCCGATGGCGACCCGCTAACTTGGACTGCAATCACACAGCCTTTGAATGGAACTATCATTTTTAACTCGGGCAGTTATTTCTATCGCGGCAATCAAAATTACAACGGGGTAGATTTCTTTTTGTATCGCGCCTGCGACCCACAAAACAGATGCGCCAATTCCATTGTTACCATTTACATAACACCTATCAACGATCAGCCCAAGGCCGTAAACGATACCTTTGTGATAAATGAAGATGAGGTGTTGCAAAAGAATGTATTGGTGAATGATATTGATGTGGATGGCGATAAGTTGAAAGCCAACGTTACCCAACAACCATTCAACGGAAAAGTGGTGATGGATAGCTTGGGCAATTTTACTTACACGCCCAATAAAAACTATTATGGTAAAGATGAATTCCGCTACCGCGCTTGCGATACCGCACGATTTCTTAATTGCAGTAATGCGCGTGTGCTAATAAATATTTTGCCGATGAATGATGCACCGGAGGTTTCGGATGTTAAGATAGAAACCGAAACTGTAACAGGCATTTTTACCGAAGAACTTGCGAACCATGCAAAAGATCCCGAAAAAGATACGGTGAGTTTTTTCCTTGCTTCAAAGCCTAATAATAATAAGATTCAAGTTACGCTTGATGGTCAATCGGGAGCAATAAATTTTACACTTCCCGATGATTTTTGTGGCACAGATTCTTTTCTGTTTAGTGCCTGCGATTTTTCATTATGCGATACAGGAGTATTCTACATCAAAGCAAAAGATTGTGTTTATGCAATTGATTTAGTAGAAGGCTTTTCGCCAAATGGCGATGGAATAAATGACAAACTGGTGTTTAATCATTTAGAGAAGTTTTCTCCGGCATATCTGATTGTTTTTAACCGTAATGGCAATCCGATTTTCGAAAGCGAAGATTACCAAAACGACTGGAATGGAACCAGTATGCAAAGCGGCCAACCCCTGCCCGATGGCACTTATTACTATGTGTTGGAGCTTTCTAAAGGTGGTGGAAACCACAAAAATTTTGTAGTGATAAATCGTTAGCGACTTAGTGTTTGCTGCTTAAAGATAGGCGATTGTGAAACGGCCGACCGCAAGTTTTAACTCGTATCTATAATAAATCGTAGATCAATTCATCATCCTCGCCAAAGCATCTTTTGCCGGCTTATACTCGCTGTTGATGTTTAGTGCATTTACAAAAAGTGTTTTGGCCTCGTCTTTTTTGCCAAGTTGCTCGGCACAAACTCCTTTTTTGTAATAAGCCTCGGCATAGGTTGGGTTTACTTTTATTGCTAAATCAAACATTTTATACGCCTCGGCAATAGAATCTTGCATCATTTGGCAATAACCTAATGCATACAAAGCTGCATCGTTTTTGTAGTTCAGCGATATAATTTGGCGAAAAACTTCTGCCGCTTGTTTGTATTGATTGGATTCTTGTAGATTATATGCTTTGGCATACAATGCTTCTTCGCTGTTGGGCTTTACTTTTATGGCATTATCCAAATATTTTTGTGCCAGTTTATCTTTCTTTTTTTGCATCAATACGCCAATTTGCATATAAGCTTCGTAGTAGTTTGGGTCTTGCTCTACCGCTGTTTGAAAAGAACCTATGGCGCGTGCAGTATCGCCCATTTCTTTGTAAGTAATGCCTTTAAAGAAATATACTTTTGGGTTGAAAACATCTTTGCTTAATGCCTGATTGTAAAGCAGTAAAGCGCGGTCGTATTCCTGCATCAAAAAACGGTATTTGCCCATCATGGCATATAATTCGGCATCGGTAGAGTCAATAGTTGCAGCTCTTTCCAAGAATGCGATGGCTCGAAGGGGGTCGCCACTTTTGGTAATCAACTCGGCAGTGTATTTGTAATATGGCAGATAAGTAGAGTCTAACATCATAGCCCTATGCATATCTTTTATGGCACTGCCGTAGTCTTCATTAACCTCAAAAATATTGGCTCGTGTTACAAACAAATCTGGGTTCAAAGAATCTTTTTTGATAGCAGCCGTAATGCCGCCAACAGTTTCCATATCAATAGAATCGGTGGCAATGACATCCTGCGTTGCTTCGTTTTTATCTTTCGAGAAATTGCAGCTTTGTAAAGAAAATGCTAAAAATAAAGTTGCCAGTAACGAGTAGTGGGTAGCGAGTTGAAACACGCGAAAACGATGTTGTTTGTTATCTGATTGCTGCTCTCTGATTTCTGATTTCTTTTTCATTACGCTTTTTTCTTCTTTGGTAACTTGGCAATGTTTAATGCAAAGGTAAGGTGGTTGGTAGTTTGCCCCAAAGCGGCTGGGTTCAGCGCGTATTGAATATCTAAGTATTTTATGTGCAAACCAAAGCCTAATGAAATACCCGTCATGCTGCGCACATTCAACTGTTTTAGTTCTTGCCTGCGCTGATGATTGTAAGCAAGTTGAATGCGAACTACCTTTTTAATATTGGCTTCTACGCCAATAATGATGTGTCGAAAAATTTCATCGCCCCAGTTCTTTTTTTGCACTGTGGTAGTTTGGGTTTCAAACAAATTTCCGCCATCGTCATCGGCAGGATTGTTGTAGCGGATATTCCACCGGTGCAGGTCGTGCACTGTAAAATGAAAGCGCAATGGAAATCCTTTAAAGCCAAAAGCAAAACCTAAGCGTAAATCAAAAGGCAATAACTCGTTGTTACCTTTTCTATATGCCTTGAATTGGTAGCCGATGTTGGTGGCGGCAAGAGTTGCTGTGATGTGATGTGCCGTGTCGTTTACGCTAAAAGCAATGTCGGCAGCCATGCCCATGCTGTGGAAATTATCGAGTTGAGAATAAAACAACTTGGCATTAGCTCCCACCGAAAGAATTTTTGCAAAATGATAAGCACCACCGCCATACCATGCAAAATCATTTGCAGTAAACTTGCCAATTTCATTGGCCGACTCATCGGTGCGCACGATGTTGCCGTATGTTTGATAAAGCATACCAAAGCCGAAGGTTGCTTTTTTATCGAAATGATGCGCGTATTGCACATTGCCGGCATTGCTGAAGCCGGGCAAGAACTGTGTGCCGAAAGTTACCGTTTTGTGCATTTTCGGATTCCACGTTGCGGCATTGCTGTAACCAAGCGAGGCGTCCTCTCCGTGCAGCGTAAGGTTGATTCCGCCCAATGCCTGAATGCGCGCACTAAAAGGGTTGTTTAGAAATTCCGATACATTTTCGCCACCCACCGGAGCTTGCGATAAGCCATACAAGCAAGAAAAAATAAAAGTTAGTAAGGCAACTTGTTGTTTCATTATGTTTTTACAAAACCGACTTATAATCGAAAAGTAACAGTATTTATTGTGTGCAATGATAAAAGAATTACCCAACAGAAAGTTTATTGCATGTTAAACTACTGTTATAGTTTTGCTCCATGATTTTCAATAGAAAAAATCTTACGAACGAAGAACTTATTAATCTTTACAAACTGATATTGAAGCCGCGAGTAATTGAAGAACGCATGTTGAAATTGCTGCGACAGGGTAGAGTGAGTAAATGGTTTTCGGGTATTGGGCAAGAGGCAATTGCAGTAGGTGTAACAGCAGCTTTAGATGAAAACGAATATGTGTGTCCGCTGCATAGAAACCTTGGGGTTTTTACTACGCGAAATTGCGATTTGCAAATGTTGTTTGAGCAATTTCAAGGTAAGCAAAATGGTTATTCGCAGGGCCGAGAAAGAAGTTTTCACTTCGGAACCAATGCGCATCATATTGTTGGTATGATTTCGCACCTTGGGCCGCAGTTGTGTGTGGGCGATGGTATTGCACTTGCTTCAAAATTGAAGAACGAAAAGAAAATCACTGTTGCATTTACTGGCGATGGCGGTACCAGCGAAGGCGATTTTCACGAAGCTTGTAACATAGCGGCCGTGTGGGATTTGCCTATTATTATTCTTATTGAAAACAACGGCTACGGGCTTTCTACGCCTACAAACGAGCAGTTTCGTTGCAAGCAGTTGGCCGATCGCGCTGTTGGCTATGGTATGAAAGGCTTAACCATTGATGGCAACAATATTCTGGAAGTGTATCACACCGTAAAGGAATTGCGCGAAGAAATGCTTGCCAATCCGCATCCGGTACTGTTGGAGTGTATGACGTTTAGAATGCGCGGGCACGAAGAAGCAAGTGGTGTAAAATATGTACCCAAAGAACTTTTTGAAATATGGGAGAAAAAAGACCCGGTAGTTAATTACGAAAACTGGCTAATTGAAGAAGGAATCATTTCGCCCGATTATCCTTTAATGTTACGAGAAGAGTTTGATACAGAAGTACGAGCAGCATTTGACAGAGCCGATAAGCAAAGTGAGGTGATAGCAGATACCGAAAAGGAAGAAAGAGAAATTTACAAAAGCTATGAGCAAATTGCTTCAGCGCAAGGCCCAAAGTTCAAAGCTCAAAGCAAACGTTTTGTTGATGCTGTTTCTGAGGGCTTGAAGCAATCCATGCAAAAGCATTCCAACCTTGTTATCATGGGGCAAGATGTGGCTGAATACGGTGGTGTGTTTAAAATTACCGATGGCTTTGTGGCAGCTTTTGGCAAAGAGCGTGTTCGCAATACTCCGATATGCGAAAGTGGCGTGTTGAGTGCGGCATTGGGTTTGAGTGTGAAGGGAATGAAAAGTGTTGTAGAAATGCAATTTGCCGATTTTGTTTCAACGGGTTTTAACCCTATTGTAAATAACTTGGCAAAATCTTTTTGGCGATGGGGACAAAATGCAGATGTGGTAGTGCGCATGCCCACAGGCGCAGGTGTTGGCGCGGGACCTTTTCATTCGCAAAGTAACGAAGCGTGGTTTTTTCATGTGCCAGGGTTGAAAATTGTTTATCCAAGTTCAAGTTTCGATGCTAAAGGTTTGTTGTGTGCAGCTATCGAAGACCCTAACCCAGTGATGTATTTTGAGCACAAAGCATTGTATAGAAGTGTAGAAGGCGAAGTGCCCGAAGATTACTATACAATAGAAATTGGCAAAGCCAATTTGGTGAGTGCGGGCGATGATGTTTCCATTATTACTTATGGCGCAGGTGTGCATTGGGCGTTAGATGCCCTCGGCAATAAGCAACTGGCAGTTGGTAGTGCCGATGTTTTAGACTTGCGTACTTTGCTGCCATTCGATAAAGAAGCAATTGCTGCAACAGTAAAGAAAACAGGTAAGGTTTTGATTTTGCATGAAGATACTTTAACGGGCGGAATCGGTGCGGAAATTTCTGCATGGATTACAGAAAATCTTTTTGAATATCTCGATGCTCCAGTTATGCGCTGCGCTTCGTTAGACACGCCTGTGCCTTTTGCTATTTCATTGGAGCAAAATTTTTTGGCGAAGAAAAGATTGAATGGAAAATTAGAGCAGCTAATGAGTTTTTAAGCTCATATAATCTGTTGCACCAATTCCTTCCTTACAACAAAATCTCCGAAACTTTCATTGGGGTTTCGTTCATTTGAATAAGATGCAAACACTGGCTCTAACGCAGCAATGATGCCCGCTTCATCTACATTGTGTTTGTAGATTTTATTCAGTCGTTGTCCTTGTACATCGCCACCAATATGCAAATTGTAAATGCCGGATGATACACCTATTAAAGCGATTTCGGCAAGATAAGGTCGCGCACAACCATTGGGGCAACCCGTCATGCGAATAACAATTTCTTGTGATGATAGATTGTGTTTGTGGAGTATTGGCTCAAGTTTAGAAACTAATACAGGCAGGTATCTTTGCCCTTCTGCAAATGCTAAAGGGCAGTTTGGTAAAGCTACACAAGCAACTGAATTTCTGCGCAATGCAGACGATGATTCGGTATGTTTTTTCAATCCGTATTTTTCAAGAAGAGCATCTACTGCTTCCTTGTCTTTTGCATCCACATCACTCACAATCAAGTTTTGATTGCAAGTGAAGCGGAAATTTACTTTTCCTGTTTTGGCAATTTCCAACATGCAGGTTTTCATCTGCAAATTGTTTTCATCACACACTCTACCATGCTCTACAAATACGGTATAGTACCACTTTCCTTCATGGTTTTGTTGCCAGCCGTAATAATCTGTGCGTTGGGTTAAAAGGTAAGGTACTGTTGGTTTTAATGTAGTGCCAGTGCGTGTAGAAAGTTCATTTTTGAACCACTCTAAACCATATTTGTCGAGTGTGTATTTTAAGCGGGCTAATTTTCTGTCGCTGCGGTTTCCGTAATCGCGTTGTATGGTTACAATTTCATAAACCGTTTTCAGTGTTTCTTCTTCTGTTTCACAAAAACAAATATCACTGGCTATGCGTGGGTAAGTTGCATCGTTGCCGTGTGTCATGCTCATTCCTCCGCCCGCTACAATATTGAACCCTTTTAAAACGCCATTTTCAACTACTGCTATTAAGCCAAGGTCATTTGCCAATACATCAACATCATTATTTGGTGGAATGGCAATGGCAATTTTGAATTTGCGCGGAAGATAAGTGGTTTTGTAAAGTGGGTCTTCCTCTTCTTTTTTATCTAAGAGTTGTTCTTCGTCTAACCAAATTTCATAGTAGGCTCTTGTTTTTGGCATCAGCATGGTGCTGATTTTATCGGCATAAGCATGTATTTGAGCGTGAATGGGCGATTGCATCGGATGAGCCGCGCACACAACATTTCTGTTGATGTCGCCACAAGTAGCAATACTATCTAACTTGGCTAAATTGAAGCCTTGAATAGTTGGCTTTAAATGCGATTTTATAATGCCATGCAATTGCAGCGTTTGGCGTGTGGTTATTTTTATAATTCCGGTAGAGTGATTGTTTGCGATTTCATTTATTGCCAACCATTGCGCGCTGTTTACTACCCCACCCGGCAAGCGCAGGCGAATCATGAAATTGTAATCGCGTTCCAATTTTTTTTGTGCCCGCTCATCGCGTCTATCGCGATTGTCTTGCTGATAGATTCCGTGAAACTTTATTACGGCTTGGTCATCTTCGGTAATAGCGCCCGTCAGTTCATTGTTTAGTGAATCGGCAAGTGTGCCGCGCAGTCCTCTGCTTTCTTCTTTTATCTTTTCTACTGCCGAAAGTTTTTCGCTCATAACTGTGGTATTGTTTGCTGCTGTGAAAATATAATTCGAAGGGAACTTGTTGCTAACAAAAAAGCCCCGTCAATATTGACGGGGCTTTTTTTAAATTATTTGTGGGTAAACTATTTAATAATTACAAAACGTTTAGAAGCAGATTGGCCATCCATGCTCAAGTGCATTACATAGTTGCCGGCTTGCATTGACGAAAAATCTAATTGTTTGTTGAAGCTGTTTCCTGCTCTTTCTATTTTGTCGGAAACTATAAGTTGCCCCATGTTGTTGTACACATCAAATGATAACTCGGTAGCCTCTGAACTTGCTACATACAAAGTCATTATGCCTTGTGATGGATTAGGGAAAAGCGAAACCAAGTTGCTGAATGAGTTTATGTTGTCTATTCCGCTTATTACAAAATTGATAATGTTGCTGGTGTCTGAGCATCCGCTTGCATTGGTAAGTATGCAAGAGTAGTTGCCGTTAATCAATGGGTTGTAATCCATTGATGAAGCATTAGAAATAGGCAAGTCGTTGAATAGCCATTGATAAGAATAGCCGCCAGCAGCGGTTAAAGTAGCCGAGTTGGTTTGGTAAATGCCGGTTGCTGCAATGTAAAGCGGCACCGGTGTGCGAAGTGTAGCAAAAATATTTTCGGTTACAATTTTGCATCCGGTAATGGTGTCAGAAATCTGTACTTTTATTGTAGAAGTTGTATCTGCAAAAAGATATGGATTGGCAGGAATAAAATAGCTGCTGCCATTTTCGAAAGGAATTACTGAGGTATCATTTTTGAACCACACATAACGATAAGAGCCGTCATACACCGAAAGGAAGATAGTGTCTCTGCCGCAAATGGAAGTGTCGGGCAAAGCTGTAATTGAAGTAGCAGGCGGCAACGCATTGATGGTTACAGTATCTGTTTGTGTGTATATGGTATCTAATTTTGTACCAATGTAAATGGTGCCCGAAACTCCACCTCCATAAGGTGAAGTGGTAGAAAATGCAACCGATCCTGGTCCTGTGAGAACAGTAGTGAAAGAGCCTCCGTCATCGCTTGTAGATGTTGGGTCGTAATCTTCAAAGCGAATTGAAATTGCAGAACTTTCTAAAGTGAATGGATTGCCACTTTGCAACAAATCGCCCGCAGCCCATTTAGGGTTTCTTGTATCGCTTTTAGAATTTCCTTTTATAGATTTTGAACCGCTTGTAAAAAAGAACTGTGGGTCGGGAGAGCCTGTGCAGCCTACAATAGGGTAGTTGGGCTCTTCAATGTCGCCACAAAACCAGTTTCCGGTTACAGTTGCAACTACGCTATCTAATGACAAGTCGAAGAACTTTGTTTGTAGTGATGGGTAATACACGCCAGGTTGGTCGTAAAATACCGGAGCCGGTTTTTTACCACTGCCGGTTTGGCCATTGCCGTAATCCCACTCAAACTCGGTTACTTGTGGTGCCGGTGCAGGATAGGTGCCTTCGTATTGTACTGTAAGCGTGTCGCAGCCTTCGTTTGAATTGTAGCTGAAAAATGGATTGCCACCTCCGCAATTTTTTACAACCAAAGGCAAAGAGAACGATTGCGATTGAGTGGTAGTAATTGGTGCTGTAACATTGGCATTTACGGTAACTGTAATAAAGAATGTACCAAATGATGTTGGTGTGCCGCATATTTTTATGCAACCTCTTCTTTCGTTTACACCCGATAAGGAATAAAAACCACTGGGGTCATCTATTTGCCAATTTAGACCATTGGGTAGCCCAATAATGCTAACCAACTGCACGCTTCCCAATGTTACGTTTTGCCCTTGGTATATCAAACTCTTGGGTATGTAGAAAGTAAGGTTTTCATCAAATGGGCTATTGAAGCAAGCATCGGGTAAGGCAGGTGGGCAAATTGCCACATCTTGATTGGCGGTGCAAGTTGGGTCTATTGCGCAGCCCGGGCAGCCCGATTGTGCGAAACTAATATTGGCACTTAGCATAAACATCACCAACAACATCGCTGAACAGCGTAACTTATTAAACATACTTTGTATTTATTTTTTTCAAAAATAGTTTTTCACTTCAAAGAAACAACTAATATAAGAGTTGGTGATAACAATTATCGTTGCAAGGCTATGCCGATAGCTGTGTCATAAACTGCATGTCGTAAAGTTTTTTGTAATAGCCGTTTTGAGCCAACAGGGTTTCGTGCGAGCCAAACTCTTTTAACTCGCCCTTATCGAATACTGCAATTTTGTGCGCGTGGCGAATAGTTGAAAGCCGATGTGCTATTACAATAGATGTTCTGCCTTCAACCAGCTTTTCTATGGCTTTTTGAATAATAGATTCGCTTTCGCTGTCTATAGAAGATGTGGCTTCGTCTAATATCAAAATCGAAGGTTTGAATACCAATGCTCGAACAAAAGAGATTAATTGTCTTTGCCCCATAGCAAGTGTGGCTCCACGTTCCATTACTTTATAGTTGTAGCCCCCCGGTAGCCGCGATATGAATTCGTGTGCGCCCACCAGTTTAGCAGCAGCAATTACTTCTTCGCGGCTAATGCTTATATCGCGCAGCGTGATGTTTTCAAATACTGTGCCGGCAAACAAAAATACATCCTGTAACACAATGCTCATTTGCCTGCGCAATGCTCCCAGTTCATAATCGCTTATGCTTACATCGTCAATCGTTATTTTACCCTTGTTGATATCGTAAAATCTGCCCAGTAAAGAAATTGCAGAGGTTTTACCAGAGCCTGTAGAGCCAACAATGGCAAGGGTTTCGCCTGCCGCAAGCGAAAAACTCACATCTTTTAAAACATAATGCTCATCGTTGTAGGCAAACCAAACGTTTTTAAATTCTATTTTACCTTTTACATGCTGCGGAGCAAAAGTTCCATTGTTGGGTATGCGCTCATCGCGATCTAAAAGTTTGAACACCCTTTCGCAAGCCACCAAGCCTCTTTGAATCGTATTTACTTTATCGGCAATAAACCTAAGCGGGCGAAAAAGCATATTGATGTATAAAATAAATGCCATGATAACACCAACTTCAGCCTCGCCTTCAAGTATTTGTTTCGAAGCATTCCACACCAGTAAACCTACCGATGCCGCCAGCAATATCTCTACCGCAGGAAAGAACAGCGAGTAATACCAGATGCCATTGATGTTAGCTTTTTTTAATGAGTTGTTGATGTCGGAAAACTTTGCAAATTCTTTTTCTTCAACATTGAACAATTGAATGATGCGCATTCCGGTTAAATGCTCTTGCAGAAAAGCGTTGAGGCGACCTATTTGGGTTCTTTCTTCTTGAAAAGAGCGTTTTACTCCTTCCTGAAACCAGCGTGTAACAAACAAAAGAATGGGCAGGGTAGATACACTTACTAAAGTGAGCTTCCAGTTGGTATAGAACATGAACGAAAGCACAACAATAATGGTAAGTATATCGGCAAGAATGGTTATTAACCCTTCCGAAAAAGTATCGCTTACTGCTTCAATATCGCTGATGGTGCGCGTGGTAGAAGTGCCTATGGGTGTGGTGTCGAAATATTTTAATCGCGATTGAATAATATGATTAAAAACCCTCACCCGCATATCGCGAATTACACTTTGCCCAAGCCAAGCAGTAAGAAAGTTAAATGCGTAGCGCATAACCGATTCTACAATTAGGAATACAAGTAGCAGCAGAGCCATCAACTTTAAGCCATCAAAATTGTAATGGGTGATGTAATTATCTACCGTGTATTGAACAATTTTTGGACGAAATGGTGCAATGATTGCTAAGGCGAGCGATAAAGCAATTGATAGCCTAAACCAAAAGATATACGGATTTGCCAAGCGCAAAATGCGCCACAGCAATTCAAAATCTAAGAGTTGTTTTTTGGCAGTAGTTTCGCTTTCCATAAAGGCGCGGTGAATGTAATGCAGAGATACGATACATCAGTTAAGAGATATTAAATTGGGTGGATGGCGATTTGCAATACAAGCAAATCTGTTTGCCGCAAGTAGGCAATCTGTTATTTCTGTAATGTCAGCAATGCATATTTCGATTTGCTGCCACAAAAGTGTTGTTGTGTTTTGAAATTAAATTGCGCAGCATGGTTTTTTATTACAGCGTAATGTTTAACTGCATCGGCAACTTTTACAACAAAGCACAGCACGCCATCTTCGCTTAGCTGCGTAGCTAATATACTCAGTAAGTTGTGTTGTTTTTCAATGGAAGCGATAAAGAAAAAATCGTGAACAATAAAAGCATTGCTCGAAAGAAAGTCATATTCAAACACATCTGCGCACACAAAGTTTAGTTGTGCGTTTTTTGAATAGCAGTTGGCTGCGGTATCGGTTTTTTCTTGGTTAATGTCAATCGCTAAAAACGATTTTTGCTTATTGAGGAAGTGCAGCATATAGGCGTTAAACCCATAGCCACAACCAAGTTCTGTTATGTTTCGGCAATGTTTGGTAAGGTCGTTTAGCATTACAAAAAAATCGGTTTGGCGTGCAGCTTTGCGAGCAGCCCATTCTACATTCCAACCTTTGTAATTGTAGTTGGCCATCAATCGTTGTTTAAAGTATTGCGGTGTTTCTAATTCGTTTTTTAGTGCTTCGTATTCTTGTTTAAAATATTTTGAAATTGCTTTAGTGCGCGCTGCGTAGCCATCGCCAAAGCGTGGGTCGTTTTGCGCAATACGCGGTAAAAATTTCATGGTCATGGTGCCGTTAAACAGCATAAAATCACCTTTGCCCATTGTATCGCCAGTGCCGTGCAATACCAAGGGCACAATGTCAATATTTAATTTTTCGGCAAGGAAAAATGCGCCTTTGTGAAAACGCTTCATCACCCCGTCTGTTGTGCGTGTTCCTTCTGGAAACACGGCAATGGAGTAACCTTGCTCAATTATACTTTCTAATTTTTCGGTTGCCGGGTCCACGCCTTCCATTACCGGATAATACTCTGCCAACTGTACTACCTTGCCAAAAACAGGCGAGTGATACACCCATTTGTTGGTAAGCAAAATCATTTTTGGATGTTGCATTGCTACCACCAAAATATCGAGAAACGACATGTGGTTAGCAATGATGATGGCTGGTTTTGAAAAATCCATATTGTGTTTATCAATATGCACTTTGCGCACATTTACCATAATGTACACCAACGAACCTACAAACTTGCTGAGTAAAAAGTGATATGCAAGTTTGCGATGTTTCTTTTTGGGGAATGGAAAAACATACAGCAGCAAGAAGCCCGAAAGTGTAAGCACCAACGCGCCAACAACGAAGTATGAAAACGCAAAAACAGCGAGTGTCAGCGATGGGAGTGTCCATGGGGCAAAGCCTTTTTCTTTTCGGCTGTGGATGAAATAATTATAGAGCAATGGTTGAATAGTTTGTCCGATAAACACCACGCATAAAATGCCGATAATAGAAATAGCAGCAATAGATTTTAATGCAGGATGTTTTGCAAAAATCAATGCGCCAAGGCCAAGCAAAGTTGCAATGGCACATAAAAAAATAGACACTTTGTGCGAAGCGAAAATTGGCTTATTCTCTTTGAATTTTTGTGTTAATCCATCGGTGATGAAAATGCTGAAATCATCGCCAAGCCCAAAAATGAAAGTGGCAATGATAATGTTGATGATATTGAAATGAATACCCGCCAAACCCATAATGCCTAATATCCAAATCCACGAAATAAGCATGGGCAAAAAGGTGATGAGCGCCAGCTCAATTCTTCCATAACCTATAAGCAAAGCTATGCTTACAATAAATACAGTATAAGTTAGTAGTGTATTAAAGTCTTTGTAAACCGCATCAATAAATGAAGATGTAATGATTTGCTTATCGAGAATTACTACATCCGGCATGGTTTGCAACTGTGTATAAAACAACTTGCGATTTGCCTTATCTACTGTTACAGAGTTGATGAGGGCATCAAATTTTTTTGCATGAATGAAAAAATCGCTGCCTAATGTTTGAGTTAAAAAAGATTCATCTTCTGTGCTCATCAAACTAAAATCGCTATTCAATAAATCGCTGAAACGATTAAATGCAGTGTTTGAAAATCCCTGTTGTTTGCCATAGCTTTTCAAATTATTCAGTAGGGTGATTTTCTTTTCTTCGGTCCAGTAGTTTTTCCAGCGTTGTAGTTTTTTTTGTTGCTCGGTGTGCGAGGCAATTACAGTGCTGATGCTGGAAAACTGTTTTACAAAACCTTGTTGTTGTGCCATTTCAAACGCTTTTATCAAAGTTTCGTTTTGCTGCAGCAATTGTTGTTTTGTATTTCCGGTTGCGGCAATAAAAACAGTTTTTGAAGTGTCGTTTTGTAGCCACATTATTTCGCGTTCGCTTGCTTTTAAGCGCGTGTTCATAAAGTTCATGCTACTCATGTCGGTTTCAAACGAAACCTTGCCGGCATGTTTTAAAAAGAAAATCGTAAGTGCTAAAATTATTACAGTAAGACCAGCTGCTTTTTTAGTAGAAAGTGGTGGTATTCTTGTAATGCTATCTTCTATTGCGTTTGCCTCGTTGTGCGTAAAATCGGGCATGAAATGCGGTAGAAAAATGAGCGTAAAAATTGCAGCGCCACACAAACTTAATCCTGCAAACAAGCCAAAGTCATTCAGTAGAGAAGACTCTAGCAACATCAGCGCAAAAAACGATGCAATGGTGGTAAGCCCACCAAGTGTGAGTGGTAGATAAAGCTCGCTTAGCGTTTGCTGGATATTTTTACAATGCTTGTAATGGCTGAAAAAATGCAAACTATAATTAAGCGCAATGCCCAGTACAATGCTGCCCGAAGCAACTGCGATGGTTGAAATTTTTCCTTTAACAACAAAAATGAATGCAAGTGCAAGCAATCCGCCAAACAGCACCGGTAGCATCATTAAAAGAGGTATTCGCTTTTTGCGAAAGAATAGCCAGACAAATAGTAGCAAGGAAACAACAGTAATGGATAGAGTAAGTTGTGTATCGTGTTTAAGTTGGCGTGCATTGCTTACTGCTACTGCTGTGCCACCAAAGTAGAAAACTTCTACCTCGGGTAAAGAAGTTTTTAGATGAGCAATTTTATTGTCAAGTGCATCTATCAGTTTGCCGTTTTCGGATGTTTCGTTGCCGGGGTTTGCAGGAGTGATGAATAAAAACAAACTATTAAGTTCATCGCTCATCATGTATCCGTCATACAATTCAAATTTTTCGTTCAGTTGTAGCGATTGCAATTTTTTTAATGCCAGCAGCGACATTCCCGTTGGGTCATCGGCAATTACTTTTTTTGCGATAAAACCTTCGGCTGTTGTTAGTGCTTTGTAGTTTTTTGCAAGAGTTTTTGTAAGCTGCTGTGGGGCTATCAGCGAATCTATTTTGCGATAATCTTGTTCATTTAATAGCAATGGTAAATTGTTTATCACCACGTCATAAACATCCAGCATTGCATTTTCATCTACTCGAATTTTCAACTCTTTTACCTGCGGTAAACTTGCAAGTGTTGCCAAGCTATCGGCAGCGGCAATCAATAGCTCGGGGTTTTCGGTGTTGGTTTTTACCTTTACCACTATCTTGTCGTAAAGCGCAGTGCTCGAAAGCAGCTCGTTGGTTGTAGCCGCAGCTTGGCTGCCGGGCATCATACGCGAAATATCTTCGTTTAGCCCAATGCGCGAAGCAAGAAATGCAAAGCTGGCAAACAACAGCAATACAAGAATGTATAACTGTAGTTTTCGCCTGTTAAAGTAGCTATAAGTGTAGAGCAGAAATTTCAGCATCAGCGGGGCGAAGATAACAGAGCGAATAATTTTAGCATTCTGTTATTCATCACATGTCTATTTCGGTTTCGAAATTGCTCTTATCAAACTTCGTTTTGCAACTGGTAGCATGGTTTCGGTAAATGGATAAGATGCTTTGAACTCTACTGCATAAGTTGCCGGATTGGGCAGGCTGCGATTGGTTTTTACCAGATCGTAGCGTATGCTTTCGTAGTTTTTTGTTATCGATATTTTGTAGTTGGAGAGGTGTGTTGTTTTTATACCCCGATATTGCTCTTTGTAGCTCTCAAAGATTGTGATTTCGTAATGGTACACACTGATAAGTTTTTGCAAGTAATCATTCAGGAAAAAGTATCCTTCATCTGTGCGTAGCGGTTGTATTCCAATTGGAAAAATTTCTACTTGCTGCTCTACCTCTTCATACAATTCTTTGCCGGTGTTCAGCTTAATCTTCATTTCTTTTAGCCCAAAACTCACAATGTCATTTAGCTCTTGCATCAAGCTATCGTCTGCAAGCACACTTTCGTATGTAACTAAAAACTGCTCGAAATCTAAGCGCGAAATTTCTTTCGGAAAGCTTTCTGTAAGCAGCTTTTTTTGTGTGGAAAATACTTGCAACTGCTCGTAGTGAGTAATAAGTTCCGATAGTTTTGGATAAAGTTTTTTTGCATCAAAGTTGTTGGATGCTTCTTGAAGAAATGCCTGTAATTGGTACTTCTTGTATTCAAAATCTATCCATCCTTCGGTTAGCCATTGGTTACTGAGTGAAGCCATAACATGCTCATTTATGTATGTAAACGAATTTATGTGGTAGAAGTTTTGTTGCCGACTTTATTGACAATCTTTTTTAACCTATTCTGATTGTATTGTAGGATACATAGTCCATTTTCTATTATCGCATTAAAAATATTTATATGTGAAGTATTTTTAAGTTTTGGCTTAGATTTTTCAACATGAAGCAAACATTTTTCAATAAAATTTTGTGATAACGGTTTTAGAAATAGCTTTGCGGCCGCAAAAAACAATAAAATGCTAACACAACGTAAAAAAGCAATAGAAACAGTAGTAAACCGCGAAGCGGTAAAGCCGAGATTAGCCGGAAACAAAGTTTCCGATTACTACGGTCAAAACGTTTTTAATGACAAGGCCATGCGCGAGTACCTAAGCGATGATGCTTACAAAGCGGTTCGCAATGCAATCAGTTCCAGCAGTAAAATCAATAGAGAAATTGCAGATGCTGTTGCAGCAGGTATGAAATCTTGGGCAATAAAAAAGGGTGCAAATTCTTATACGCACTGGTTTCAACCACTTACAGGCTTAACAGCCGAAAAGCACGATATGTTTTTTCAGCCCAATGGCGATGAAGCAATTGAAGTTTTTAGTGGCGATGCATTAGTTCAGCAAGAGCCAGACGCCTCATCATTTCCAAGCGGAGGAATCAGAGCTACTTTCGAAGCAAGAGGTTACACTGCATGGGATCCAAGTTCACCTGCATTCATCATGGAAATTGGCGATGGCAAAACGTTGTGTATTCCTACAATCTTTATTTCATACACTGGCGAAACTTTAGATTATAAAGCACCATTGCTAAAGAGTGCCGCTTTCTTGGAGCGTGCAGCTTTACCTGTTGTGCACCTTTTTGATAAAGACGCAACACGTGTTTCGGCTACTTTAGGATGGGAGCAAGAGTATTTTTTGATTGACGAAGCTTTGTATTATGCCCGCCCCGATTTGTTGGCAACAGGCAGAACTTTGCTGGGAGCATCATCTGCAAAAGGACAACAATTAGAAGACCACTATTTTGGTACCATCCCTGAAAGAGTTTATGCTTATATGCTCGATTTGGAAGTTGAATGTCATAAATTAGGAATTCCGGTTCGCACAAGGCATAATGAAGTTGCGCCATCGCAGTTTGAGTGTGCACCAATGTTTGAAGAAGTAAGTGTAGCAGTAGATCACAACCAATTGTTGATGGATGTAATGGAGCGTGTTGCTCGCAGACACAAGTTGCGCGTATTGATGCATGAAAAACCATTCGCAGGCATCAATGGAAGTGGCAAGCACAACAACTGGAGTTTAGGAACCGATACCGGAAAAAATCTTTTAAGCCCAGGTAAAACACCTAAGAACAACATACTGTTTATTACATTCTTTGTGAACGTTTTGAAAGCCGTAAGTGAGTATGGCGATTTATTGCGCGCATCCATTGCGGGAGCCGGAAACGATCACCGCTTAGGTGCCAACGAAGCACCTCCAGCTATTATATCAGCCTTCATTGGTTCATATATGAGCAATGTGTTGGATGAAATTGAAAAGCGTGTGGCCAAAGGCAAGTACGATGAATTGGCGAATGCAACATTGAAGTTGGATATTCACAATAAAATTCCTGATGTGTTGTTAGATAATACCGATCGCAACCGTACATCGCCCTTTGCTTTTACAGGCAATAAGTTTGAAGTGCGCGCTGTGGGATCTTCGGCAAACTGCGCTTCTACAATGACGGTGATGAACACCATCATGGCACAACAATTGCTTGATTTTAAGGCAGAAGTTGATAAATTGATAAAAGGTGGCGAAGGTAAAGAAGGTGCTATTATGCGTGTGATTCGCCAGTACATTTCCGATAGCCGCAAAATTTGCTTCGAAGGCGATGGCTACAGCGAAGCATGGGCAAAAGAAGCTAAAAAACGCGGGTTGAATAATGTGAAAACTACACCTTATGCACTTGATTTTCTAATTCAGAAAAAATACAAAGATGTATTCATTAAAAACAGCATTTTAAGCGATAGGGAAATTGTGGCGCGTTATGATGTGGAGAATCATAAGTACACATTGAAAATCAATATCGAGGCAACTACATTGGCAGATATTGCTATCAATCAAATTATTCCTGCTGCTTTGGAATATTCCAACAAGTTGATTTCAAATATTCAAGGTTTAAAAGCTGTAGGTGTGCCGGTGGCAAGTTTGAAAGCGCAAAAAGAATTGGTAACACAAATAGCCAACAGCGTGAATGCCATCAAAGCCGGAAGCGATAAGTTGTATGTGTCTATTGAAGGTGCGCACAAAGCAAAATCAACGTCAGATGAAGCTAAATATTATTGCGATAAAGTAAAGCCTGTAATGGATGCTTTGCGCGAAGATATTGATAAGCTGGAAGGTGTGGTTGATGATTCAACTTGGCCATTGCCAAAATACAGAGAGATTCTTTTTATTAGATAGAATCGTTGCTTAGAAACAAAAAAGGCTGCTTCTTTCGATGCAGCCTTTTTTGTTTTGGAAACAGTTGAATCGGTTTCCGAAAGAGAGTCAATTAATCAATTAAAATGTTTTTAGAAGCAACACCTTCTGTTGTGCGAAGTTGCACAGCATACAAACCTTTTGCAAGGCCGCTTAAATCAATTTGGTTGGAATAAAAACCTGCCACATCTAAGGGTTTAGTATAAACTACTTTACCGTTCATATCAACCACATTCAAATTGCCGGTTACTCTGTTGCCGGTGTTTAATGTAAACACAAAATTGCCATTGTTTGGGTTTGGATACACCGCAATTGCTGCATTCAATTCTGCGCTAAAATCTCTGATGCCTGTTGGTTTTACGCAAGGAGCGCCTTTCTCTGTTACAACTACATAGTAATCGCCAAATGGTGAAAAGCGGTTCAAACTGCCTTGGTAAGTATAAGGCGTGTCAATTGGCCCTACTACTGGTGGATTTGCAGTAATGCGAAACCAAACTGTGCCCCATGCAGTTAAATCATAAGTGCCTGCGGTATCAGTAGTTGTGCCCGAAAAGTTCATGCAGCCATTGTCGCCACCAAGAAGAATATTCGGACTTTTTGCCCAGTTGATGTTTGTAGGCAATCCGGTAATAGAATCAATTCTTACCGAATCAACACGAATGTTGGCAA
Source organism: uncultured Chitinophagaceae bacterium (assembly GCA_964650845.1). Lineage (GTDB taxonomy): Bacteria > Bacteroidota > Bacteroidia > Chitinophagales > LD1 > UBA7692. Next base: position 24,924 of record CAZYXR010000016.1, on the reverse strand, counting down.
CTACTGTAAAGCCTGCTACTGTAATAGTAGTGTCGCCTGTTTCTTGTATTTTTCCTTGAATGGTTTGGTTGTAAGTAACTGTTCTTTCAATACAAGGAAGATTTTCTTTGCTTGGGTTTGCTCCCGGTGTGGTTTGTGCAGAAGGGTCGATGGTGCATTGTGCACTTGCCAATAAAATTGTTGCTGAAAAAGCAATTAACGTTGAGTAAAATTTCTTCATTTTTTAGTTTGTTGAGCGATGAAAATAGAAATAATGAAAGGCTTTCAAAACTTGATTTTACTTCAATAGCTTAAATTGTATTTTGCAAAGAAGATTTGACCTGTGTTGATGGCGCAAAAATTGAAAGAGGCGCAGAAAAGTTGCATTTACTCAAATGTAACGGCATCGTTGAACAGCTTGGTAACTGTTGCTAAAGCAGTATCTTTTTGTGTATTGTTCCATTGCCACTCTGCGGCAAGAAATTCCACTATTTTGGTTAGCAAAACAATGGTTTGCGGATGGGCAAAAAACAGATTTCCGGTGCGGCACACCAAAAAATCTTCGGCATGGTAAACCGATTCGTTTTCAATACAATATTTCAATTCGGCAAGCAATATTTGTTCGTTAATGTTTTCATTCTTTTGAAACGATAAAAATGAAAGCACTTTTTGTGTTTCACTTCCATAACGATGGAAAAGTGTAAGCAGTTTTTCTTCTTCAATATCTGAAAATGCGCAATTGTTTTTCAAGTCTTGAAAATGCTTTTTCAAATCTTCATGGTCGTTGAATTTGCCTCCGCACAGCAAATACTTTTTTGTGGTGCATGAAGCAAAGATTTTTCCATCTTCAGTATTCAAAAGTTTAGATACCAAACTTGTAACTTTTTCGGCCATCAGTCTAAAGCCGGTAAGCTTGCCTCCGGCAATAGAAATTAAGCCCGATGGAGCAATGATAATTTCGTCTTTGCGCGAAAGTTCCGATGGCGATTTGCCGTCTTCATGTATCAATGGCCGCAAGCCAGCCCAGCTCGATATTACATCCGTTGCTTTTACTTCCACCTTCGGAAACATTGCGTTTACCGCTTTTAGCAAGTAATCAACATCTCTTTTTGAAGCTCGTGGCGAATCAATATTTTGGTTGTAAACGGTATCGGTAGTGCCTACATAAGTTATGCCATTGCGCGGAATGGCAAATATCATTCTGCCATCGGGTGTGTCAAAATACACAGCTTGTTTTAATGGTATTTTGGCATACGGAAAAACAATGTGTACGCCTTTGGTTAGTTGCAACCTTTTACCAGTTAAACTGCCATCTTCCTTGCGTAAAATATCTACCCAAGGGCCGGCAGCATTCACTATTTTTTTAGCACTAATGGTAAATGTTTTGCCGTCTATCTTATCTTCTACTTCTATTCCATTTACTTTTCCAGAGGCGTTTTTAATAAACTTTTTTGCTTCGCAATAATTGAGCAACAGTGCGCCTTCGCTAAATGCGCTTTTTGCCAATTCAATCACCAAGCGGGCATCGTCTGTGCGATACTCAAAATACAAACCACCACCCGTTACTTTTGTTTCGTTTAAAAGAGGTTCGGCTTCTAAAGTAAAATGCTTATTCAGCATTACTCTCTGTTCTTTTCGCTTTACCCCAGCCAATACATCGTAAACCAATAAACCCAACGAAGACGATTGTTTGCCGAGAGAGCCGTCTTTTACAATGGGCAGCAACATTTTTTCGGGTAGCACCACATGGCGTGCATTGCGGTGAACAATTGCGCGCTCTCTGCCCACATCGCGCACTAGTTTCAATTCTAACTGTTTTAAATATCGCAAGCCTCCGTGAATCAATTTTGTAGAGCGGCTGCTGGTGCCAAAGCCAAAATCTTTTTTTTCAATTAGGGCAACTTTCATGCCTCTTAATGCTGCATCTAATGCAATGCCGCATCCGGTAATACCGCCACCTATTACCAATAAATCAAATTCGGTATTAGATGCTTTGCCAATAAACTGCGGACGATTGTGTTGCGAAAAATTCATTTTTTTAAAAGGGCAGCTTGTTTTAAGGTTGCTTTGTTGTAGCTTTTGGTGCTTTCACAATCGGTAATTTCAAGTTTTTAAAATCTTCGTAGTTGCCTATTACAGCCCGCACCAGTTCAAAGCCATTTTGTTTGAAAATAGAAGCAGTGGTAACAGCATCGTCTGCATTTGCTGCAACAATATAAATGCGCATATCATCACTCAATTCTTGAATCAGTGCCTCAGCATCTTCCATGGGAATGTTTTCTGCCCATTCCAAATGTTCTTGTTCAAATTCTTCGTTGTTTCGGGCATCTACCAAATAAAATTCATCATGATTGAAGTCTATGGCAAACTCGTCAGGTTCAATGGTTATAATAACAGTCTTTTTTAGCGCCTCGGTTTCGCTTGCCGATACCATTCCTTTTAAGCCTGTAAATCCTGAAGCTAAAATTGTGCGATGAATATTTGTTGCTTCATTTTCTTCGGCCACAAGCAAGACTTTCGAATCATCAGCTATCAGCAACTGAAATGTTTTTAAGAAGTTTTCGCCCCACGGAATGTAGAGCGCATCTGCAATTGCAATATCTGCAACTTGCGCCAATGGGCGGGTGTCAATAATAAGTGTTCCATCGCTTACCAACGCAACTAAGTCGGCACTTTTAATAAAATCCATGCCGCAAAACTAAGAAGCTGTTTTGAAACCTAATTGATTATTTCGTAGTGCAGCATTGGTGCTGCGTTTGCGCTACTCGCTTTTGCTATTACCTGCTTATCGCAGTCAAGCTTTAGTTTATGGCAAAATGTTTATTGACCGTTGCGGCAATTTTAGATAAATTGTTTATGTGCAGTGAATAGTATATTTCTTTGCCTTTGCGAGTGTATATCACTACTTGATTGTCTTTTAGCACTCGTAAATGTTGCGAGGCAATAGATTGCTCAATCTTTAATTCCTTGTAAATACTTTTAACCTTAACAGGTTGGTTTTGCCCAATAAAATTTAGCATTTTAATACGCAATGGATGCGCAACCGATCGCAAAAGCAATGAGGTCGTTTTAAAAGGATTTTCCTCTGTAAACGACAGAAGTGAAGTTGTGTGCATCGTCCTGACCTTTTTGTGTCAGGTAAAAAAACAAACATTCCATTGCAAAATGGAATGTTTGAAAAGATATTTTATTTCCTAAAGTATTAAAAACATTACTTAGGCTGCCATTTCTTCGGCCAATCTTGATAGCTCGAAAATGCGCTCTTTATTCAGTTTGTAATAAATGAATTTGCCCTCGCGTTCAGTTTCTACAATGTTGGCTTTGCGCAAAATTGCAAGGTGTTGCGATGCAACAGATTGCTCTAAGCGCAGCTTTACATATAGGTCGGTAACTGTAAGCCGGCCATTGGCTTCAAGTAAAGCAATAATTTCTTTGCGCAGCTTATGGTTTACTGCGCGCAGTGTTAGCACGGCTCTGCGTAGCACATCATAGCTCACTTTTACGGGGTCGTTTTCTCCTGGCTTAGTAAGTAGTAATACCTCCTTAGCTAATCTTACACTCATAACAATCCAATTTTAAAATGCGAATCTATAATTTTCATCGTAAATATGAAACGTATATTTAAAAAAATAAATATTTAATGTGCAGTTCAACTATATTTTGCCAAATAAAAATTGAATTGAACGGTTAAGCATTTGTGTGTGCAATGAAACTGTATGCTAACAAAGAAAATAATACAGCGTTGTAGCTCCGGACGGAATCGAACCGCCATCAAAGGTACCGGAAACCTTCGTTTTATCCATTAAACTACGGAGCTTTGAAATTGAAAAAGTGGAGCTGGCGGGAATCGAACCCGCGTCCGGCTAAGGTAGCCACAGACCTTCTACATGTGTAGTTACTTATTGGTTTTCGTGCATTGGGCAGGTTAAGTAATCCCACCAACCTAAGCCTTACATTCGTTGATACGGCATTTTGCAAGGGGAATGAAGCCTGCAAAAGACGGCATCAAATTTTTGATTGTCAGCGCGCTGTGTATGATGCCTCAAGCGCGGGACAAATGGTGGTTAATCTCTAAGATTAAGCAGCCATGGCGTAATCGTATTCGCCAAATAAAACTGTTCTGTGTATGGATTAACGAGCTATACACATGCTCGACATGCCAGTGTGTCGTTACGACTTCCCGTCAATTCCAATCAGCCCCGGTGAAGATTTTAGATTTTAGAAGTGAGATTTACTGAAACCTAAAACTTATCTTCTTTTCAAAGAACAGTGCAAAAGTAAGCATTAACAAAATGATTTACTGCCAATTGTTTAGAAAATATCTTTTAAGATGGATGAAATACACTTTCAATATTGAGATTTTTAAACAATCTTTATCATGTGCAATGCAACCAAAGTGAATAATAGTATTTCTATCTTTGACCCCGTTTTTTTAATGTTCTAAATTGTGAGGTGGTAAGATGAGGCATTTTTATGCAATTTTAGTCGGTCTTTGTTTAACTCTATTTGCTCAAGATGTTTGTGCTTCCCATGCCATGGGTGCCGATTTGCAATATACTTGCTTGGGCAATAATCAATACAGAGTGAGGCTCAGTTTTTATAGAGATTGCGCAGGCATAGATGTAGGCACAGCCGCAGTAACCATTACAGCACCGAGTTGCGGAATAAACACCAGTCAATCATTCACGCTCACCGAGCAAACCAATTTTCCATGTCCGGGTGGTGGTGTGTCTGGTACGACCGGTTGCGATGTTTCGCCACTATGCCCTTCGCAAATCAGCCAAAACGCTTGTAATGCCGCCAATCCCAATACGGCACCTTACCCTGGTGTGCGCAGTGTGGTTTACGAAGGTATTATCACGTTGCCTTCTGCATGTAGCGAATGGTTTGTAAGGTTTACCGAAAATGCCCGCAACCCGAGCGATAATACTACCGGAGGCAATACGGCAAATCTTTCTGTGCAGGCTGTTATTAATAATACTATTGATCCACTCACAGGGCAATCTTACTGCAACAACTCAGTTTCTTTTAGCTCGCTGCCGGTGCCGTTTTATTGTGTAAGTAATCCGGTAACTTACAATCAAGGCGCGGTAGATGCCGATGGCGATTCTTTAAGATATACCATCATTACTCCTTTAGGAAATTCCTTTAATCCGCTCTCTTATCAGCCTGGTTACTCTGCCAGCCAGCCTATTCGCACCAACCCGCCAAACAGCTTTCAGTTCGATCCTGCAACCGGGCAAATGTCTTTCACCCCAAGTTTTGTAGAAACAGATGTTTTGGCAGTAAGAGTTGATGAATACCGCAATGGGGTTTTGGTAGGCTCTACCATTCGCGATATTCAGGTAAAGATTATCAACTGCACGGTTTCAACTCCGGTGCAGCAACCTATTGATAGCATTCAAAATGCCAATCAGCAAGATTCAATTACTTTGCAGGTGTGCCCGGGTACTCAGGTTAGCTTTGATATAAAAGTAATTGACCCGTTGGGCAGAAACCTGACTTTGAAAAGTTCCATACAAAATAATCCATCACCATTACCGGGGGCTACACTTACTCAAATAAATCAAGGTTCTGCCCCAAACGATACTGCCGTTGCAAGAATTCAATGGACTCCCGCAGCAGCAGATACCGGCTGCCGCCAGTTTGTGTTAACTGCCGAAAATGACGATTGTCCGATTAAAGGAAATCAAACAAGAGTATATAAAGTTTGTGTTTTTAATAAAGTGCAATTGCTTACTGCCAGTCCCACATTTTGTGGTAAACCTGTGCAGCTTACAGCTACAGGAGGAACAAACTTTACATGGAACCCAACAACAGGTTTAAGCAGTTCAAGTGTTTTGAATCCTGTGGCATCGCCTGCGGTACCTACTACCTATAAATTCACCAGTGATTGCGGAACAGATTCGGTGTTTGTGAATGTGGCGCAGCCTTTTGTTTATGATGCAGGCGCGGGCGGGCAGATTTGCCAGAACGGGCAAATACAATTGAATGCTTCGGTGGATAATTTGTATTCGCCTTACAGCATTAAATGGATTCCATCCAATGGCTTGGTTGACCCAGTGTATGCGCAGGCAAACGATACCATTCTGAATCCCGTTGCAAGCCCGCTTGCAACTACCAAATACAAAGTTCAGTTTACTGCAAACAATGGTTGCATCAATGAAGACTCGGTTACGGTTGTTGTGTCGGGAACAGGCCCAATGATAAAAGCCAGAACCAATAAAACTTTGGTATGCCCGGGCGAGCCCGCTCAGCTTACCTTGATTTCCAATCCACTAAGTTGTGGTATTTCGCTACAGCCTTGTTCTGGTAATGATGTTACTGCGCAAGTGGGCACTTTTACAAGTAGTTCCAACAACTCGCCCGTGCAATTGCCTTCGCCATTGGGTGGATACCATAAAAGTACAAGGCATCAATTCTTGTATCGTGCCAGCGAAATTTTGGCACTCTCTAATTCGGGTGGTAAAATTAAATCTATTGCTATCAATTTGCTTGCGGCAGGCACACAGTTGAATAACTTAACTATAAAAATGGCATGTGTTTCGGCCGATAGCATCAAAGGGTATATTGCCGGTGGAAACTTAGCAACTGTTTATACACCTAAAAATTACACTCCGGTTGCCGGGTGGAATGTGTTTACACTTGATAATACTTATGATTGGGATGGGCAATCGAATTTATTGGTTGATATATGCCATAACTCAACCACTGCAAACGGGCAGCACATGAGGTATCAAATTACACGTACCGATGGCTCGCAGGGATTCGCCAATTATTCATCAGTGTGGTGTACGGCATCCAGCGCATTCGACCAATGCGGCATTACAGGTACCGACCAAGGGCTGATAGCAGCGCGTTATAAAGAAAGACCCAATATGCGTTTCGTTATTTGCGTGGCAGATTTATCTACCGCAAATATTGCGTGGACCCCAAACAGCGGTGCAAATGCGCCTACACCACTAAACAGAGATACAACAATTGCACGCCCTCAAACTCCTCAAATTTATAGCGTTGCAGTAAGCGATCAAAACAGTTGTACCGGCAATAGTTTTGTTTTTGTAAATGTAGATACATCGGTGCGCCTAACGATGCCAAACGATACATTCATTTGTGCAACAAATACTACCGTAAAACTAAAAGCAAGAGTTACAACATCATTGCCTAATCCAAATTTGACATACACTTGGGCGGCTGTTCCATCGGCTGGTTTTGTAAGCCCGGGCAACCGAGATTCGGTAACTGTTTCTCCAAGTGCTACAACTAAGTATTACATTACTGTAACAGGTGCTGCATGTCAGTTGGTAGATTCGGTAACGGTTGCTGTTGGTTCGGGCATTCCTGTGGATATGGTGGGTACAAATCTTACATGCTTTGGTGTAAATGATGGAGCAATAACAGTAAATGTGCCCGGCAATCCCCCAGGTTTATCGTATGCTTGGGTGCCTAATACGCTATCGGGCAGTAGTGTAGATTCATTAAGCCCGGGTGTGTATTCTGTAACGGTTACAAACCAGCAGGGTTGCCAAGGTTCCGATACAATTGTTATTAGCCAACCTGCAAATTTACAGCTCAATATTTCGCGATTGAATGTGTTGTGTTTTGGGCAATCGAATGGAAATTTTACAGCAACGGTTATAGGTGGTACTCCGGTTTATAATTACTCATGGAATCCGAATTTAGGTAATACTGCTACCCCAAACAGTTTGCCGGTGGGCGTGTATCGCATTACTGTAACAGATAGTAAGGGTTGTACGGTTGAAGGAATTGATTCTATTAGTCAGCCGCCAGCATTAAATGTTGTGGTAGCCACAACTAATGCAACTACAAATGGCGGAAATGAGGGGACAGCAAAAGCAAACATTACTGGCGGCTCTCCCAGCTTTACATACACATGGAGCAATGCAGCAAATACAGATTCTATCAGTAGTTTAGTAGCAGGGAATTACTGTGTTACTGTTAGAGATTCAAGAGGTTGCACTGCTGCGGCTTGTGGAGCAGTAACGGATCCACCTCCCATAATTTTGACTTTTACGAAAGTAGATGTATTGTGCAATGCGCAAACAACTGGCTCGGCAAGTGTTTCGGCAGTAGGCGGCATATTGCCTTACCGATTCCGATGGAGCAGTAATCCATTAAGCGATACAATCAATGCTATCTCAAATGTAGCAGCTGGAACTTATACAGTTACTGTTACCGATTCGGCTGGTGTTTCAGTTACAGGCAATGTAACAATCAATCAACCTACTGCAATAGCTATTGCGTTCGATTCAGTTCCAATAGATTGTAATGGAGGAAACAACGCAAGTATTCTTGCTGTGCCAGCAGGCGGCACACCAGGTTATACTTATGCATGGCAAGCTCCGCTAAATCAACAACAGGCTGCGGTTCAGGGCTTAGGAGCAGGCACATATACTGTTATTGTTACAGATGCTAATAGCTGTACTGCATCTGCAAGCCTCACACTTGCAGAACCTGAGGTATTAACCATTACTACAAATGTTGTAAATGATGTAAGTTGCTATGGAGGCAGCAATGGTGCAGCAAATGCAGTGGCAGCCGGAGGAACACTTCCGTACTCTTTTGCGTGGAGTAATAGCGTTTCGCAAGACTCTGTTAGTCAAGTTAGCGATTTAACTGCCGGAAATCAAACTGCAATAGTTACCGATGCAAGGGGATGTGTGGCAACAAGTAATTTCAGTATTACACAACCTCCAGTTTTTTCGGTGAGTGTAGTTACCACTAATGCAAACTGCCCAACAAGCAATGATGGTTCGGGCACCGGAAATATTGTTGGCGGTATTGGTCCATATACATTCCAGTGGGATAATGTAACTGGCCCGCAAACACAAAATGCTTTGGTATTCGGCAATCATGCCGTTGTAGTTACAGATGCAAACCAATGCACCGCTTCGGCCAATTTTTATATTGATACAAATTATACTTTGCGTGTAAATGTGCAAACTACCGATGCTACTTGTTTTGGATTGAATAATGGAAGTGTTGTTGTGTCTCCAATAAATGGCACACCGGTATTTGCCTATCAATATTTTAATAACACTAACCAAACAGTAGCCGCAACTAATTTATTAGCAGGCAGCTATTCGGTTATTGCTACCGATAATTTGAATTGCATTGCCAGTGAAATTTTTGTGATAAACGAACCGTCACAAATGGTCTTATCGCTTAGCAAAACCGACCCGCGCTGCGCAGGCGATGCCAACGGGCAAGCAAGTGTGTTGGCGAGTGGCGGCACTCCAGGTTATTTGTATTTATGGTCAAACACTCAAACTAATCAAACAGCACAAAACATGGTGGCGGGCAGCTATTCAGTTACTGTTACCGATAATAATCAGTGTACAGTTTCAGAAAGTATTACGCTAATCGATCCACTTCCATTGCAAGTTGCTTTTAGCAATCGAAAAGAGATTAGTTGTGCAGGTGCCGATGATGCTGCAGTATCTGTAGAAGCAAACGGTGGCACTTCGCCATACACTTATTTGTGGCAACAAAACCAGTATGTTACTACTGCATCTTCGCAAACTATAGAAAATCTAGGTCCAGGTAATTATGTTGTTGTGGTTACCGACAACAATAATTGTGCAGTTCAGGATACTGCAACATTTGTATCACCTCCAATTTTGGGGTTCAGTTATGTAATTACCGATTCTACTTCTTGTCCAGGCTCTGCTGATGGAAGAATTCGTGCATTGGCAGTTGGTGGCTCTCCTTCTAACTTAGGAACGCCTTATACTTATTCTTTAGATAATGTTACCTATCAACCAAGTGGGGTGTTTTCAAACTTGATTGCTGCCGCCTACCGTGTATATGTAAAAGATGGAAACAACTGCGTGTATGATACATTGGTTGCTGTTGCCGAGCCATTGCCATTAAGTTTGCAAATATTGCCACAAGATAGCACCATAGAATTGGGCAATCAAGTTCAACTGGCTATTCTGCCTTCTGGTTATTCCGGTAGTGCTTTGAATGGATATAGCTGGTCACCCTCAACTGGCTTGTCGTGTGTAGATTGTGCTAATCCTCTTGCTACGCCATATCGCGATATTGAATATACTTTAACAGTTAGATATTTGGGTAAATGCAGCCTTGAAAAGAAAGTAAACGTCTTTGTATTAGATGGTAAAGCGTTCTTTATTCCAAATGTTTTTTCGCCTAATAGTGATGGTGTTAATGATGTGTGGCAAATTTATGGTTACGACATGAAAGAGGTAGATGTAAAAGTTTTCAACCGTTGGGGAGAAAAAGTTTTCGATTCGCAAAGCAATCAATATACCGCTTGGGATGGCAGTTATAAAGGCGTTTTACAAGAGCCGGGCATTTATACTTTTACTGTTCAAGCAGAATATTTGAATGGAAAAGTTGCAAGAAAGTCAGGAACTATTACTTTGGTGCGCTGAAAAAGCATTATTTTATAAAAGTCAATGCTTTAGGAGTTAAAAAATTATATTCAAAAAAAAATTTCACATAACTTAGATTTTCGTTTTTCGTACACCAATACAGCAAGAACAATTCAGATGAAAAGAATTTTACAAACTTTAGTACTCGCATTGAGCTTCTCAACAGTAATGGCTCAGGATCCTCACTGGTCTCAGTTTTACATCATGCCACAGTCTCTTAACCCTGCGCTTATTGGTGCATTTAATGGCAATTACCGATTAAGCGGTATTTTCCGTGGGCAATGGGGTTCGGTTTTGGCTAATGAAAACGTGCCAATGTTTCGCACTTATTCTTTTGCGCTCGATTTTAGAACCAATCGTGGAATTGGTAAAAACGATGCCTTCGGGTTTGGTGCTTTCTTTACAGGCGATAAAGCCGGAGATTTAAAGTTTGGAACCAACAGCGGAGGGTTGGGAATTTCTTACCATAAATCTTTAGATAAAAAAGGTAGCCATTTCTTAACGCTTGGTTTGCAATCAGAAGTGTTCAATCGCACAATTGATTATAGCCAAATTAAAACCGGTAGCCAGTGGGATGGCGCTTCGTACAATCCAAATCTTCCTGCGGGCGAATATTTGGTTGATGATAATTTCTTGTTTTGGGATATTACAGCGGGCTTGATGTATTACGGTCGTTTTTCTAAACGCACGAATTTATATGCTGGTGTTTCTGCTTTCCATTTAAATTCTCCTTCAGTATCTTTCTTGAATGTAGATTCGGTTCGTTTGAACAGAAAATTCGTAGGTCATGCAGGTGTGCGTTTTCCATTGAAAGGAAGATTCGATTTGCAACCCAAATTCATTTATATGAATCAAGGTCAAAGCCATGAATTCATTGCAGCAGCCGATATCAGAATATTGTTTGAAGAAAGATTTCCAGAAGGCAACAACTTCCGTTTTGGAGCAATGTTTCGCGCAGTAGGTGGCGACACAAAATCTACTTGGGCTAAGAAAAAAGGCGGTAAAGCATTGAATGAAGAAGCAGTAGTTGTTACTGCCGGTGTAGATTGGAATGGCATCAGCTTAGGAGTTGCTTACGATATTAACGTAAGTGATTTGATTGGCGGTAGCCGCAGTCAGGGTGCATTTGAAGTTGGTTTGAGCTACGCAGGTTCTTGGAAAAAACGTAAACCACAAACAATTTTCTGTCCAAGATTCTAAATTGTATCAATCATATTTTCAAAGAGGCATTCAGCAATGGATGCCTCTTTTGTTTTCAATGGATTTTGTTTGTCAAAAATATTACTGTTGAAATTTTTAAAACATAACTGTTGTTCATTCGTGGTAATGTTGTGCCGATAAAATTGCATCAAGTTAATGGCTGAAAACACAGAAAAGAAAAGATTGAAGTGGAGTGAGATAACTCACTCGTTAAGAATTTACCGCTTTATTCTTCCATACAAATGGCACTTTATAGCTGGTATGATTTGTTTGGTAATATCTACTGCTGTGGTTTCTATTTTGCCCATGGGTTTTCGCCAGTTGGTAGATGCTGCAAGTAGCAGCAATATGAGCAGTGAAATGTTGCAAAAGTTAGGGTTGATTTTAGGCGGTGTGTTGGGTATTCAAAGTGTTTTTTCCTATTTCAGAATTCGCTTGTTTGAAGTTGTAAGCCAGCGAAGTATGAACGACATTCGCAAACAGCTTTACGAAAAAATTATCACTCTCCCTATTTCTTTTTTCGAGAGCAACCGCACCGGAGATTTAAGCTCAAGAATAGGCAGCGATGTAACACAATTGCAAGAGGCATTAGGTTTTAACCTTGCCATGTTTGTACGCCAGTTGGTGTTGCCTATTGTGTGTATTCCGTTTTTGTTTACAATTTCTGTAAAGCTTACTTTAGTGATGATTGCCACCTTTCCGCCTTTGATTTTTAGCGCAGTAATTTTTGGAAAGTTTATTCGCAAATTGTCGCGCCAAAGTCAAGATGCTTTGGCTTATTCAACTACCATTGTTGAAGAAACTTTTCAAGCGGCCGATGTGGTAAAATCTTATACCAACGAGTATTACGAAACTAACCGTTACAGCAATGCCGTATCAAAAGTTGCCGAGGTTGCTTTGTATGCTGCAAAGTATCGCGCAGCTTTTGTATCATTTATAATTTTTGCTTTGATAGGTGGTGTGGTGTTGATTGTGTGGCAGGGCTTAAGCATAGTTGCAACCGGAGGTTTAACTATGGGGCAGTTGATAGAATTTTTGTTGTTCACTATTTTTATTGGTGGCTCGTTGGCAGGTTTAAGCGAAAGTTATTCGGTGATTCAAAAAACGGTTGGTGCAGGCGAGCGTATCAACGAAATTCTGGAAGAGCAAAGCGAAGTAGGTATTGATGAAGCAAATGCTTTAGCAGCTAATATTCAAGGTAAAGTTACTTTCAGTAATGTAGGCTTTGCTTATCCGGCCCGCAGAGAAATGCCCGTGTTTTCCAATCTTTCTTTTACTGCAAACAATGGCGAAAAGATTGCATTGGTGGGGCCAAGTGGCTCGGGTAAGTCCACTATCATCAAGTTGTTGAGTGGTTATTACAAACCCGATGCAGGCGAAATTCAAATTGATGATAAGTTGTACTCAACTTATACATTGGCGGTATTGCGCAAAAACATTGGCATGGTGCCGCAAGAAGTAATTTTGTTTGGCGGCACAATTGCAGAAAATATAGCCTACGGAAAAACTGATGCCACCATCGAAGAGATTCGCGAAGCCGCTCGCAAAGCTAATGCACTAGATTTTATTGAATCGTTTCCCGACAAATTTGAAACTGCGGTAGGCGAAAGAGGTGTGAAGCTGAGCGGAGGGCAAAAGCAACGTATTGCAATTGCACGTGCTATTTTGCGCAACCCCAAAATATTGATTTTGGATGAGGCAACAAGTGCACTCGATGCCGAGTCGGAGAAGTTGGTAAAAGATGCTTTGCAAGAATTGATGAAAGGCAGAACAACTTTTATTATTGCCCATCGCCTCAGCACCATTCGCGAAGCCGATAAAATTCTGGTTATCAATAAAGGTAAAATTGTGGAGCAAGGAACGCATAAAGAACTTTCTAACTTGCAAGATGGCACTTACAGCAAGTTGCTGAAATTACAGTATGAGTTGGAGTAAGACGCACTCGGTCTGACCTCGGTCAGACCAAGTTATTTTAAAGAGTATCAACTTTAAAAAGTAACACATTCAATTCGATTCAATACATTTACACAGCAACCAAAATGTTGTTCAATCTGTCATAATATCATATTCATAAAGTATGCGATTTATTTTTTACTTTTTTATTGCTTCTGTTTCGTTCGCTTATTCACAGCCGGTTTTTCAAAGCCTCAACATTCCTGTTTCTAAAAACAGTGTTGCATTAAAAAACCCGTGGGTAGGGGGCATGGATGCTCCTCAATTTTCGCCCGCAGATTTTGATAATGATGGCAAGCAAGATCTGTTTGTGTTCGATCGCGGAGGCAACAAAGCATATACTTTTTTGAATAAGGGCAATGGCAATTACGAATATGCCCCGCATTACGAAAGCACCCTGCCCGAAATGGAAAACTGGGCATTGATGCGCGATTACAATAAAGATGGAGTGCCGGATATTTTTTGTTGGGCAAATGCCGGAATGAAAGTTTATAGAGGCAAAAGAAACAATGGTGTTTTGAATTTCGATTTTGTTACTGCCAAGTACGATGCCAATGGAGATTTGATAAATGACTTACTAATGTTTAACAACAATGGTTTTCCTGTAAATGTTTATGTGCTTACCGATGATATACCAGGGTTGATAGATGTAAATGGCGATGGCGATATGGATATTCTTGCCTTCGGCAATTTTGCTACATCTGTAGAGTATTACGAAAATCAATCTGTCGAAAGAGGTTTTGGTGCCGATAGCTTGCTTTTTGATGGTGATTTTTTGGATTTGTGTTGGGGTAAATTTTTAGAGGGCGCATTGTCAAATACTATATCATTAGCCTCGTGCAAAATGGGCGGTATGCAAGGCAGCGAAGCCGGTAGGCACGCAGGTTCTACTATCTGTGTTTTCGATAAAGATGGCGATAATGATATGGAGTTGTTGTTGGGCGATATTGCATATAATACAATGATTTACTTACAAAACGGAGGCGATTCGGCTAATGCAAACATGGTTAGTTACGACACAATTTTTCCTGCTTACAATACATCTATCAATATGCCGGTGTTTCCAGCGGCTTACATTATTGATGCCGATGATGATGGTGTTAATGATTTGCTGGTTGCCCCTAATGCACGCGGCTCGTTTCGCAACATTAAAAATGTGATGTGGTACAAAAATGTTGGCAGCAACACCAACTACGATTTTCGCTACCAAACCGATTCGTTTTTAGTAAACGATATTTTAGATTTTGGTGCCAATTCTAAAGTGGCAGTATTTGATTATAACGGAGATGGATTGCAAGATATATTCATTGGAAATGATGCATACTACACCCAGCAATTTCAAACCTCGAAAGCTCAACTTGCTTTGCTCGAAAATGTTGGAACCGCCAATGCTCCTGCATTCAAATTGGTAACAGATGATTATGCCAACATCAGCAACTTTCTTTTACGCCAGTTGCAACCTGCTTTTGGCGATTTGGATGGCGATGGTAAAAAGGATTTACTGTTGGGAGATGCCACGGGCTATATGCACCTATTTAAAAACACGGGTTCTACTGTGGCAAGTTTTGCGAGCATGACAAGTCCGCAATATTTCAATATTGATGCCTCAGTAAATGCCGCGCCATTTATTTATGATGTAGATAGCGATGGCGATAATGATTTAATTGTTGGCAGAAAGGACGGCACAATAAATTGGTATGTGAATTATGGCACCGCTAATGCTCCTAATTTTAATAAGGATTCTGTTGTGGTAGAGTTTGGTAAAATTCGCTTGCAAGGGCAGTATGAAATTGAAGGCTCAGCACAACCGTTTATCAGTAAGCAAAACGATTCATTGTTTTTATACACAGGCACTAACCGAGGAGCAGTTTTTAAATACTACGTTGCCGCCAACCAGTTGCGCGGTGGCACTTTTGTACTTTTAGATTCTAATGTGTTGCGTAAAGATGTAGGGCAAAAATCTACCATTGCAATGGCTGATTTTAATAATGATGGAAAGCCCGATTTCGTTGTAGGCAACAGTGTTGGCGGGGTGAATTTCTTTTCTTCGATTCAGGTTTCTACGAATATACCGGAGGTAACAAAAACAAATGAGTTGAGTTATACATGGAATATGTTTCCTAACCCTGCTCAAAGTCAAGTTTTTATCAGTTGCCAAAGTGATGAAAATTGTACTATTGAAGTCTATTCAAGTGTGGGAAAATTGCTGTTTACAGAAACTTTTACTGGCAATCTGTCAATTTCTACCGAAAAATTTTCGTCAGGAATTTATTTTGTAAAACTGCTTCAACGCAACGGTAGCACTACAAAACGCTTGGTTTTGAACCACTAACATTTCCTCATTGCGCATTTTTTTTTCTAAAAAAGAGGGCAATTGCTTGTACATATCTTAACTTTTCTATCTTTGGCGCACAGACAAAAAAATATTTGACTATGGTATTAAATATACGCCTACGTAGTTTGCTCGTTGCAGTAGCTGCTTTTTTATCACTCACGGCATCTGCCCAAGACATTCACTTTTCTCAATACTACACATTTGCCTCGGCTATGAATCCGGCATTGGTAGGTAATTATGATGGCACTTTCAGAGTAGCAGCACTGTATCGCAACCAGTGGAACAATCCATTAGGTAAAGCAGCATACCAAACCATTGCTGCCGATGTGGATGTGTCTTTGTTAGAAGGTTATCTGCGCACCGATAAGTTAGCAGTTGGTGTTGGTTTTTATCAAGACCGTTCTGGTGCTGCTGGCTTGGCTGTTACCAATGTTTCGTTAACAGTTGGCTACCACAAAGGTTTTGGTAAAGAAGGTAAGCACCGCTTATCATTTGCCATGCAAGGAGCTTATATGCAAAAACGTATTGAAGATCCTGTTTTTGCCGATCAGTTTCGCGGGCACGACCAATCTTTGGCAAACTTCACCAACGAGCAGTTGTTGCGCGGTTTTTACAACTTCGATTTCAACGCAGGTCTTTACTGGCGTTCAAATATCAAAGACAAAGTGAAACTAAATGCAGGTTTTGCCGCTTACCACATTGTGCAACCTAAAGAAGATAATATCAGCGATTCGTTGCGTGTATTCGGTAACTTAACCCGCAGATTTGTTGCTGACCTTAGCGTTGAGGCATTCCTTACTAAAAAGAAAAATATTTCATTGGCACCTGAGTTTATCTTTCAATATAAAGACAAACAATTTGAAGCAATGCCGGGTTTGATGTTCGGTTATTACTTTAATACAGGTTTCCGTAACAATAATAGCATTCACATTGGTGGTCGTTATCGTTTAGGACCAAGCATCACCGGCACCGGTGGCGATGCTTTTGTGATTTTATCGCAAGTAGAATTCAAAAATGTTCGCTTAGGCTTTGCTTACGATATTAACTTGTCTAAATTGAGTGTTGCCACTCAAAACCGCGGTGGATTTGAAATTTCGTTAAGCTACATTGGCGAAAGCATTAAATCTTTCAAAGCTAACAAGAGCTTGCCAAGTCGCAGGTTCTAATTGTGGGTTAATAGACATCTTTCATACACAAAATTTGAATATTGTTTCATAACCTGCTTTTTTCGATAAGAGGCAGGTTTTTTATTTGAAATATCAATAAAACTAAACTCAATGCGTAAGACACTTTTCTTCTGCACACTAATATTAGCAGTTTGCTCGGTAACATTTGGCCAGAGCAAAGATAAAGGCAAGGATAAACCTGCCAAAGAAGCAACCAAAAAGGAAGCTGCAAAAAAAGAAGATTCAAAAGCTAAGCCTGCTGCCGAAAAAGCAGATGTGAAAGCCGCTGAAAAAAGCGACCCTAAGCCAAAGGCGAAAGGTAAAAACAAAACAGAAAAACGTACTGTAAACGTGAAGCGTTATTTGAAATTGGGCGACCGTTTCTTTGCAGAATCTTCATACTACACTGCGGCTGAATACTATAAAGAAGTAGTGCGCGAAAATCCCGAAAACAGATATGCTAACTACTGGTTAGGTGTAAGTTTACTTTTTTCGAGAGATTATGAACGTGCCGAAACTTTCTTAGAAAAATTTGGCAGCATCAAAGCAGGGGAAAAAGACAATGCCAAAAAATGGGCAGAAGAAGATCAAAAGCTATTCAATAGATACAATTACTACTATGGCGAAGCATTGCACCGCAATGGAAAGTTTGAACAAGCCATCCAGAAATACAATCGCTTTAAAGGAGAATACAATAAAGATGATAAAGAGAAATGGGTGAAGTTGGCAAATGCAGGCATTAAAGGAGCCGAATATGCGCAAAACGCACCTACTGCAAAAATCAAAGCCAAGTTGTTGAACAACTTAGTGAACCGTTCTTACAACGAGCTGTCTCCGGTAGCTGGCGATAACGGTGTGCTTTACTTTTCTTCGTTGCCATCCGATACTTTGATTTTTGAAAACAAAAAGAAAGTTCGTCCAGAGTATAAAATTTACACGGCATCGGTAGTAGATGGCGACTGGGGTAAACCAACAGTAATTAAAAATGACGATCTGAATACTCCAAAATATGATGTGGGTAATGGTTCGTTTAATGCAGATAAAAGTCGTTTCTATTTTACCAAATGCTTGGAAATGGAAGATGCACGTTCGTTGTGCAATATTTTTGTAGCCGATGTAAAAGGCGGCAAGTTCAGCAATGTGCAAAGATTGCTGGAGCCAATAAACGCCAAAGAAAAATATACCAGCACACACCCAACTGTACGCACCGGTACTGACGGACGCGAAATCGTGTATTTTGCAAGCGACCGCACCGATGGAAAAGGCGGATTGGATATTTGGTTCACCAGCCGCATTGGTAATGGCGAGTACACCGCGCCAAAATTGGTAGGCGGGCCGGTAAACTCGGCTGGCGATGAGGTTACTCCTTTTTGGGATGAGGTTAAAAATACCTTGTATTTTTCGTCAAACGGGCATCCGGGTATTGGCGGTTTCGATGTGTTTGCTTCTACCGAAAAACCCGATTATGGATGGGAAGAGCCTCGCAACTTAGGCAAATCATTAAACACCGGATACGATGAATTGTATTACAACGTAGCTGCCGACCAAAGCGGTGGATACTTTACTTCAAACAGACCAGGTAATAGAAAGTTGAACAGTATCGAAAGCGCTTCTGACGACATTTATAAATGGGAACTTTTCAACTATGCAGTAGAAGGTTTTGCCTTTAAAGATGGCGAGCAAGACGCAGGTTCTTTAGAAGGGGCTTCTTTCAAATTGTATAGAAAAGCTGCCGATGGTACGCGCGAGTTAATTTCGGTTGATACCACTTCTCCGGCAGGGCAATATTTCTTTAAACTAAAACCCGATGAAGATTACGAAGTAGAAGTTATTCGCCCAGGATTTAAACCTACTGTGGAAGTTATTTCTACTCGCGACTTGCCTATGGAAGATACCATCAACAAAAACATTGGCGTGCGCAAGTCTGCTTATGTTTCTTATGGCACAGTTTCGGAAGAAGGTAAGCCAGATGTGAAATTGGATGATGTGGTTTATACCGTAATAGAATTAAGCGGTAGCGGAGTGCAGCGCACTGTGGCTAATGGCAAGTTAGAGAAAAACGAAACCAAGTATGCCGTAGATTTAGATCGCGATAAAGACTATAAAGTAATTTTCCGCAAAAACGGTTACTTCTCTAAAACAATGCAGATAAGTACCAAAGGTTTAGGCAATAAAGATTCGGTGTTGAATGATGTAGCTTTAACCAAGTTGGAATTGAACAAAGACTATACATTGAAAAATGTATTGTATGAATTTGGTAAAGCCACACTTACCGAATCTTCAAAAGAAGTATTAGATACATTACATGCAATATTGGTTGAAAACCCAACTTTCGTTATTGAGTTAAGTTCACATACCGATGCCATAGGTTCGGATGCAGCAAACCAAAAACTTTCGCAAGATCGTGCCGAAAGCTGCGTAAGCTACTTGATAAGCAAAGGCATTGCTAAAGAAAGAATGGTACCTAAAGGCTATGGCGAAACCAAGCCAAAAGCACCAAACCAAACCGATGAAGGCAAAGACAACCCAGAAGGACGTGCGCTGAACAGACGTACCGAATTCAAAATTTTGAAGAGTTAAAAGAGCTTGAAAGAAAAATATATCAAAAGGCGAGAGTTTTCTCGCCTTTTGTGTTTAATAGAATGGCATCAATAGTATCCATAGCAGTTACAGGCACCGAAAGCACCGGTAAAAGCACGCTGTGCGATGCCTTAGCTGCGCATTACCACACCATATATGTGCCCGAGCAATCGCGTATCTATTTGGAGCAGCGGGGTCGCCAATGGCAATACGAAGATGTGTTGGCTATTGCCCGCCAACAGCAAGCCGCAAACTTGGCTGCGCTGCGCACAAACTACCCGATTGTGTTTTGCGATACCGAACTTATTGCCATAAAAGTGTGGTTGCAATTTTATAACCTGCATTGCCCCCGCTGGATTGATGCTGCCATAGCTGCCGACAGCTACACGCATTATCTTTTAATGGATATTGATATGCCGTGGGTGGCCGATGCGTTGCGTCAAAATCCAAACGATAGACAAAAACTGTTCAAAGCTTTTGTACACGAGTTGCAGTGGTATAGCAAGCCTTATACCATAGTTTCGGGAAACGAGAAACTACGCACTGCTAATGCGATGAGTGCAATAAACTTTCTGTTTTGATGTAGATGAAATGTGTGTGCTTTTTAGGGAAAGTTTGTTTGAGCGTGAAGATGTATCTAAACCTTTTTTTATTAGAAACATTCGAATTGAATTTTCATTACCCTTACGCAAGTAGTTACCTTGGGTATTCACACCCGATAGCCCCTTAACAAGCAAGCGCCTCGCCTAAGTGGACGTTGCGCTGGCTGAATGGCAATTGTAGCCTAAAAACAGCCACCTCAAAATTTCCATTTTTAAAATTTTGTACTATACCTTCACCATATACAAACCACCCGTTGCATGAAGTACACTTTACTTTCTCTCTGTTTTTTATGTTGCAGTTACTGCATAGCACAAAATCTTGTGCCTAACCCGAGTTTTGAAATCTTTGATACTTGTCCAAGCTTCTTAGGTCAAATAAACTACTCTCAAGGATGGAGTTCATCTTTACAAACCCCTGACTATTATAATTCATGCGCTACGCAAACTTCCTTTGGTGTTCCTGCTAATTACTATGGCAATCAGTATGCTGCTTCTGGAAATGCTTATGCAGGAATCATGGCAAGATTTCTAGATGATACATGGTCAGAAATATTAAGTAGTGGGTTAACAAGTTCGTTAATAATAGGGCATAAATATTACATAAGTTTCAAGGTGTCCCTTGCTGTTGGGAACAATCCATCTTTGAATTACAACTTTTGTGGAGTAAATAAATTGGGAGTTCTTTTTTCTAATAATCAAAGTAACTCTTTATCCAGATGTAATTATGATTGTGCACATATTTATACTGATTCAGTTGTTACAGATACTTTGAATTGGGTTAGAGTAGCAGGGGCTTTTATAGCTGACTCAAATTATAGGTACATTAATCTAGGTAGATTTAATTACAATGCAGTAACCGACACTATTCAAATAGGAGGTACTCAATGCAATTCATATTACTTTATAGATGATGTTTGTGTTTCAACAGATTCAGTATATGTATATACTTACAACTACACTGAACTAGAGAATATTTCGGTTCTCCAAAATATTTCAATTTACCCTAATCCTGCATCTGATTTTATAACGATTGAAGTTCCATTTATAGATATTCCATATAAGGTAAGCATTTATGACGCTTTAGGTAAGGAAGTATTTATTAAAACAATTATTGATCCAAAAGAACACATACCAATTGCAAGTTTTGAGGGCAATATTTTAATTGTCAGGATAAGTATCAAAAACAAAATATTTAATTACAAACTAATAAAATTATAACAATGGAAAAGTCAGCAAAGATTATGATAGTGTTGTTATCACTATTCTTATCACTTCAAAACACTTACTGTCAAACAAACTGGTATCCTAGCTCAGGTAATGTAGGTATTGGTACAGGCGTATCACCTAGTAAACTACTACAGGTAGCAGGTGGTGACATTGACCTCAATACCTCTTCTAAAAGCTACATGATAGCAGGCAATCCTGTCCTTTGGCAAAAAGGCATTGTAGACAACATATTTGTAGGTGTAGGAACAGGCACTAATACCACAGGTGATAGAAATACATTTTTGGGGTACACTGCTGGTAACACCAACGTTGCAGGAAGGGCAAATACTTTTGTAGGGTATAGGGCAGGTTTTTCCAACACAGTTGGTACAATTACCTATGAAGAAGCAAGCTACAATACCTTTGTAGGTTATAAAGCAGGAGAGTTCAATACAGTAGGTTTTGAAAATTCTCCCTTCGCCCCAATGTCTCCCCTGCCCCGATAAGCTCTTCAAAGCAAGCGTCTCGCGAAGCGGACGTTGCGCTGACTGAATGGCAATTGCAACCTAAAAATACCGCACCTGAATTTCTATTAAGTAAACTAAAATATACCTTCACCATATACAAACCACCCGTTGCATGAAGTACACTTTACTTTCTCTCTGTTTTTTATGTTGCAGTTACTGCATAGCACAAAATCTTGTGCCTAATCCGAGTTTTGAAGATACTATTTGGTGTCCTGGGGGTGGGTTAATTTTAGGAGCAAAGTATTGGAATGATATACAGGAAAGTCCAGACTATTTTCATGAGTGCAGTATGTATTATCAATTTTCTGTTCCTAAAAATGTTTTCGGTTATCAGTGGCCTTCAACAGGAAAGGCTTATGTAGGTATGGCTGTTTATTCTACTATTGACAATTATCGTGAAGCAATTGGAGTGTATTTAATCGAACCATTGATTATTGGACAAAAGTATTTTGTCAGTTTTAATGCTTGTCTTGCGTTCAATCCTAATCAAGGCGCAAATGTTGCTATCAACAAGTTAGGGATGTTATTTTCGGTTGTCAATTATCTGTCATCATATCCACCACAAAATAATTACTGCCAAGTATATTCTACTCAAATAATATCTGACACTTCACAATGGACAACCATACGAGGTTCTTTTATTGCAGATTCCACTTATCAGTTTATTTCAATCACTAATTTTTTCAAATATGGCGATACCGATACGATGCGTTTTTATAATAATAACTGGTATCAGTCTTATTATTTCGTAGATGACGTATGCGTATCTACTGATTCAGTGTATTGTGCAATGTGGACAAGTGTGCCCGAAGCCGTGTTGACTGGTAATAATATAACAACTTATCCCAATCCTGTATGGAATGTGATAAATATTACAAACATCCCTTTCGACTGCAAAGAACTTCAGGTTATCAGTAGCGATGGCAAGATGGTACAATCTATTACTTCATGGAATGACTTTAAAACTTCCATTGATGTATCCTTACTTGCAGATGGAATGTATTCACTTGTCATCAGAAGACAAAAATCAATTCAATACAAAAAATTCATTAAGTCAAGACTTTAAATTCTACAATTATGAAAAATCAATTTTTATCACTTTTGGCTTTTATCAATATGAGCATTGCGAACATAAATGCTCAATCGTGGAATTTGTTTGGCGGAAATACTATTACTACAAGCGAATATCTTGGCAATGATGGCAGCAGTACCATACCTTTACGCTTGAAAACCATTACCGCCTACCCTATAGAGTTCCACACCACCAATACTCAACGCATGACTATTCTCTCGGGCGGCAACGTAGGTATCGGCACGGCTACACCTGCCCAACGCTTCAGCGTTAGCGGAGGGCATATACAGTTGGTTACCCCTACCAACAGCTACATGATTGGGGATCATTCTGTTCTTTGGCACAATGATGACATTAGCAACATTTATGTTGGCGTTGGTGCAGGAGAGGATGATAATGGAGAGAACAATACCTTTGTAGGCAACGATGCTGGCAACGCAAATACTTCGGGCACTGACACACATTTATAGGCAGGGATGCTGGGTATGTAAACACAACAGGCTATAACAATACTTTCATTGGCTCTACAGCCGGCTCGGGAACTACCACCGGAGACGGTAATGTTTTTGTGGGTGTTGATGCAGGTTACACAAATACAACGGGCTTTTGGAATGTTGGCATAGGCACATCAGCAGGTGAAGGAGGCAGTACCGGTGGAGGTAATGTATATGTGGGATTTAATGCCGGTCAAAACAATACAACAGGGAGTCACAATAGTTTTATGGGATACATTTCAAAGCCCGGTTCAAGCAATTTGGTCAACGCTACCGCCATTGGTGCATACGCATATGTAACACAGAGTAATTCGATGGTTCTTGGCAGTATCAATGGAGTAAACACAGCCACCGCAAACACTAATGTAGGCATAGGCACTACCGCACCATCTGCATCATTGCATATTGACGGCACATTCCGCTACAGAGTAAACGGAGCAAATCCCACAAGTGGCTATGTGCTTACTACCGATGGAAGCGGCAACGCAACATGGCAGCCTGCCCCAACAGGAGTAACCGCATGCACGACCGCAACCACAAATTACCTCACCAAATGGTGTGCAACTCCACCTTCACTTCAAAACAGTATCGTTTATGAGCACCCAACTTCAGGAAATGTGGGCATCGGCACCATATCACCTATTGCCCGCTTTGAAGTTGAGAATACATCTGCTTTTTACGCCATCAGGGCTAACACAGTTATTACCGGTGGTACTTCCATAGCTAATTACGGTATGTTGGCAAGTTCCACATCTACAGGCACATCAGGATTCAATGTAGGGGTTTATGGTTATGCCCCTTCTTCGGGCATTACCGGTAAAAATATTGGCGTTGCAGGTATGGCAGGCGGTAGTAGTAGTATGAATAATTATGGTGGTCATTTTCAAACTTTTCCTGAATGCACCAATGATCCGTATCAAGCAATAGCAAACGTGGGCGTATATGCAAGAGGCACAGGATTTAGAACGGGCGATGTTTGTAATAGTAATGGATTTCCGGGTATAGCAGGTTTTTTTCAAGGGATTGTAGTTGCTACGGGAGGCGTGTACCCTTCTGATATAAATCTGAAAGACAGCATTCAAAACGTTAGCGGTGAGGTTTTGCAGGTTTTGGGTGCGCTGCAACCCAAACAATATGTATTTAAACACGATAGTTTTCCTTATATGAGGCTTCCCGCGGGTAAACAATATGGCTTAATTGCACAGCAGACAGATACCATTCTTCCCGAATTAGTACAAACCATAATGCAGCCTGCAGTATTCGATTCAATAGGCGGCACTGTGCTTGCAGACACCTTTAGATTTAAAGCACTCAACTACAACGGCTTAATCCCCCTACTTGTAGCAGGTGTTAATGAGCTTGCTAAGCGACCCACTGCCGCAGGCAACTATT
>CAZYXR010000015.1:42424-45964 GCA_964650845.1 uncultured Chitinophagaceae bacterium | reverse complement strand
CCAGTTCTTCTTTTTTAATTACCAATGGTGGAGCAAAACGTATAATGTAATCGTGTGTAGGTTTTGCAAGCAATCCATTTTCCATCAATTTAAGACAAACATCCCATGCCGCATCTTTCTTTTTCGAGTTGATTACAATAGCATTCAACAAGCCTTTTCCTCTTACTTCTTTTATGAGTGGCGATTTAATTGCGCTTAGTTGCAGGCGGAAAAAATTGCCGAGGTAAAAAGCATTTTGTGCAAGGTTTTCATCTTGCATTACTTGCAACGCAGTCATAGCAACCGCGCAAGCTAATGGGTTGCCGCCATAAGTGGAGCCATGCTCGCCAGGGCCAATGGTCATCATTACTTCGTCATCTGCCAGCACTGCGCTTACCGGCAATACTCCGCCACTCAGTGCTTTGCCCAGCACCACAATGTGAGGTCGAACACCTTCGTAATCGCAACATAAAGTTCTGCCGGTTCTGCCCAGACCTGTTTGCACTTCATCTGCAATAAACAGAACATTATATTTTTTACATAACTCAAATGCCTTTTGCAAATATCCTTCGGTAGGCACTACCACTCCGGCTTCGCCCTGTATTGGCTCTACCATAAAAGCACACACATCTTTATCTTTTAATGCTTCTTCCAGTGCTTTGATGTTGTTGTATGGAACAAGCTCGAAGCCCGACATGAATGGTCCAAAATCTTTGTAGCTCGAAGGGTCGGTAGAAGCTGAAATAGCACTCATGGTTCTACCCCAAAAGTTACCTTCGGCAAAAACTACTTTAGCTTTATTTTCTTTTATTTTTTTTACTCTGTAGCCCCATCTTCGAGCAAGTTTTATGGCTGTTTCTCCTGCTTCTACACCGGTATTCATCGGCAGCACTTTGTCGTAACCAAAAAGCGAGGTTATTTTTTTTTCAAACAAGCCGAGTAGGTTGTTGTGAAATGCCCTTGATGTAAGAGTAAGTTTTTCGGCTTGCTCTTTTAATGCTTTAATAATTAGTGGGTGGCAATGCCCTTGATTTACGGCACTGTATGCCGAAAGAAAATCGAGGTAACTTTTGCCATCTACATCCCATACAGTAGAAGCTAATCCTTTTTCGAGAACTACCGGCAGCGGATGATAGTTGTGTGCGCCATATTTATCTTCTAATTCTATGTATTGTGCTGCTTTTGATAGCGACATGCGTTTACCATTTTGATTACGGCAAACCTAAACGATTTTTTTTGTTTGAAATTATGAAACGGAGGTTTTTGATTTTGCTACACAACAACGAATTCGATGCTTTTAGCCAATAACTTTTGCACCCGTTGTATTTATTTTTGAAACGTAAAAGGTGGCATCTAACCCAATGTTGTTTAAAGTGGCTTTCATTGCTATGCCTGCATTGGTTGCAATTTTGTTAGATGTTGCCAATGCAAAAATGGAAGGGCCGGAGCCCGAAATACTACAGCCTAAAACACCGCTTTTTAACGCGGCATTTTTTACATCCTCAAACCCCGGAATTAGCAATGCCCGCATAGGTTCGGCAACTACATCTTGCAGCGAACGCCCAATAAGCGCATAGTCTTTTTGCGATAAGCCGGCAATTAATCCTGCGAGGTTTCCCCATTGCTCGATGGCATCTTTCAAGGTGATTTCTTGTTTCAAAACTTTGCGGGCGTCTTCGGTTCTTACTTCTATGTTTGGCGTAATTACAACACAATGAAGGTTGTCGGGCGCTGCAATGCTGATTAAATCTAAAGGAGCATAGCTGCGAATAAGTACAAAGCCGCCCATTATTGCCGGAGCAACGTTATCGGCATGTGCTGCACCGCAGGCAATGCGCTCGGCCTCCATGGCAAATGGTACTAACTCTTTGCGCGAAAGTGGTTTGTTCAGCAATTCATTTATAGCAACCACCGCAGCCGCAGAGCTGGCGGCACTTGAACCCATGCCGCTGCCTAATGGAAGATTTTTTTCGATTGAAATATCAATGCCCTGCGAAACATTTAGATGTTGTAAAAATGCATTTACGGCTACTCCGGCAGTGTTTTTTTCTGCTGCTTTTGGTAGCCTGCCTTGGTCGCCAATAATTGAAGTGATGGTAATGCCCGGCTTGTTTGTCAATTTCATGGTTACTACATCGCCCGGGGCATCTACCGCAAAGCCCAAAACATCGAAACCGCAAGCCACATTTGCAATGGTGGCAGGCGCAAAAACTTTGATTGATTTACGCATAAGTTGAAAAGCCGATATCGAGCAAAATACTAAAAGATTTGAGAATAGAACTTTGCAGAATCAATAGCTCAAGTTTGAGCCCAACCATCTTTCCATTTCACTTACACTAAGGTTTTTGGCTTGGGCAAGTGCTTCTACTTGGTCTTTTTGTACTTTACCTACACCAAAATATTTTGCATAGGGCGATGAGAAATAAAAGCCACTTACAGATGCTGTTGGGTACATTGCGTAGCTTTCGGTAAGTTTTATTCCTGTGTTTTTTTCAACATCGAGCAATTGCCAAATCTGTGGTTTCAAAGTGTGGTCGGGGCAGGCAGCGTAGCCGGGAGCCGGGCGAATGCCTTGGTATTTTTCGTGAATCAAGTCATCGTTATTGAGTGTTTCATCTGGTGCGTAAGCCCAAAATTCTTTGCGTACCCTTTCGTGCATTCTTTCGGCAAATGCTTCGGCAAGGCGATCGGCTAATGCTTTTAATAAAATAGAGTTGTAATCGTCATGATCTTTTTCAAATTTCTCTATCCATTTTTCAATACCAATACCGGCAGTAACCGCAAATGCACCTAAATAGTCTTTTGCCGGGGCTACAAAATCTGCAAGCGAAATATTGGGTTGCCCGGGTTGTTTTTTGGTTTGTTGGCGCATGAATGTGAATTCGGTTTTTTCGACCGAATGGTGTTTTACCTTTACTGTTTCGTTATTAGTATTTGCTTCAAAAATGCCAATAACAGCCTTTGCGCTAATCCATTTTTCGGCAATCACTTTTTGCAATAGTGCTTGTGCGTCATCAAACAGTTTTTTTGCTTCGTTTCCATAACGTTCGTGCTCGAAAATTCGCGGGTAAACTCCACTCATTTCCCAAGTAGAAAAGAATGGCGACCAGTCTATGTATGGAATAATATCGTTTAAGTCATAATCTTCAAAAACCTTTACGCCAACTAAGTTTGGTTGGGTTGTTTTTTCTTTGCTCCAATCAATTTGATATTTGTTTTTTCTGGCATCAGCCAACGAAATATATTCGATGTTGCTTTTGCGACTTGCATGTAAAGCGCGCATTTCCGAGTATTCTTTTTTTACCTGCGCTTTAAAATTTTCGCTTTCATCTTTGCTTAATAAACTGCTTGCTACGGTTACTGCCTTTGAAGCGTCTAACACATGCACCACATTACCCGAAAACACGGGTGCTACTTTTACGGCAGTATGCAGTTTTGAAGTGGTTGCTCCACCAATCAGCAAGGGTTTGTTGATGCCGATGCGTTCCATTTCTTTGGCTACATGTACCATTTCATCTAACGATGGCGTTATCAAACCACTCAAGCCGATGATGTCGGCAT
>CAZYXR010000015.1:31195-42414 GCA_964650845.1 uncultured Chitinophagaceae bacterium | reverse complement strand
CTTTTGCGCGCCCTAAAATTTTATCGGCAGGTACCATCACGCCCATATCAACTATCTCGTAGTTGTTGCAAGCCAACACAACGCCTACAATGTTTTTGCCAATGTCGTGCACATCGCCTTTTACGGTGGCCAAAAGTATTTTACCGTTGTTTTTTGCCGTGTCGCCCGATCGTTTTTTCTCTTCTTCTAAAAATGGTAATAAATAGGCTACCGCTTTTTTCATTACACGTGCGCTTTTTACCACTTGTGGCAAAAACATTTTGCCACTGCCAAATAAATCGCCTACAATGTTCATGCCTGCCATTAGCGGCCCTTCAATTACTTCCAATGGTTTGGCATATTTTTGTCGGGCTTCTTCGGTGTCTGCATCAATAAATTCTACAATGCCTTTTACTAAAGCATGTGCCAGTCGGGCTTCCACAGTATCGTTGCGCCATTCTTCGCTTACAGTTTCGGTTTTGCCTTTTTGTTTTACAGTTTCGGCAAAAGCAAGCAGGCGTTCGGTTGCGTCATCTCTTCTATCCAGCAATACATCTTCTACATGTTCCAGTAGGTCTTTAGGAATATCATCATATACTTCCAGCATACTCGGGTTTACAATACCCATATCCATGCCATTTTGTATAGCATGATATAGGAAGGCTGCGTGCATTGCTTCGCGTACTACGTTATTGCCTCTAAAAGAAAATGATACGTTGCTCACGCCACCGCTTACATGAGCATGGGGCAAATTTTCGCGTATCCATTTTGTGGCGCGGAAAAAATCAACTGCGTTTTGGCGGTGTTCTTCCATGCCGGTTGCCACAGGGAAAATATTAGGGTCGAAGATGATGTCTTCGGCAGGGAAGCCTACTTGCTCAACTAATATTTTATAGCTGCGTTGGCATATTTCTATTCTTCTATTGTAGTTATCGGCTTGCCCTTGTTCATCAAATGCCATAACTATTACTGCTGCGCCAAACTGCCTTACTATTTCTGCTTGTTTGATGAATTCATCCTCGCCCGCTTTAAGTGAAATTGAATTTACAATTCCTTTTCCTTGCAGGCATTTTAAACCTGCTTCGATGATGTGGAATTTAGAGCTGTCAATCATTACCGGCACTCGCGAAATATCCGGTTCGGAAGCGGTGAGGTTCAGGAATTTTGTCATGGCGGTTTCGCCATCCAACATGCCCTCGTCCATATTTACATCAATAACTTGCGCCCCACCTTGCACTTGGTCTAATGCTACTGTAAGTGCGTCTTCGTATTTATCTTCCTTGATGAGTTTTAAAAACTTTGCAGAACCGGTAACATTGGTGCGTTCACCAACATTCATAAAATTGCTTTCGGGTGTAAGTGTTACAGGCTCTAAGCCGCTAAGCCGCATGAAAGGATATGGAGTGGGACTTTTGCGAGGAGGGTATTTTTTTGCAACCTCGGCAAAAACACGGATGTGGTCGGGCGTGGTGCCGCAGCAGCCGCCAATAACATTTACGAAGCCGCTTTTTACGAAATCTTCTAATGCTTCGCCCATCATTTGTGGGGTTTCGTCATATCCACCAAAAGCATTTGGCAAGCCTGCATTTGGGTAAGCACTTACAAAGCAACTGGTGCTTTTTGAAATTGCTTCGATGTGTGGGCGCATATCTTTTGCGCCAAGTGCACAATTTAAACCTATAGAAAATGGTTTTGAGTGTGCTACCGAAATTACAAATGCTTCAGGAGTTTGTCCGCTCAGGGTTCTTCCGCTGGCATCGGTAATAGTTCCGGAAATCATAATTGGTAAATCTGTTCCTTTTTCTTTTTGCACTTGGTGAATAGCAAAAAGACAGGCTTTTGCATTTAGTGTATCAAAAATAGTTTCTACCAAAAGAATATCGCAACCACCATCTATCAATCCTCGTGTTTGTTCCGAATAGGCATTTACCAATTCATCGAAAGTAATGGCGCGAAACCCCGGATTGTTTACATCGGGCGATAGCGATGCAGTGCGATTGGTGGGTCCAAATGCGCCTGCTACAAATTTTTTATTGTCGTTTTGCGTGTTCTGTTTTTTGTAAAACTGTTCAACGGCTTTTTTTGCAAGTTTGGCACTTTCGTAATTGATGCGGTAGGCCTCTTTTTCTAATTTATAATCTGCTTGGGCTATCCATGTGCCGCTAAAGGTGTTGGTTTCAATAATATCTGCGCCTGCTTCGAGGTATTCTAAGTGTATAGCTTCAATAATATCGGGGCGGGTGATGCTTAGCAAATCGTTATTGCCGCGCAAATCGTGCGAGTGATTTTTAAAATCTTCTCCCCGAAAGTCTGCCTCGGTAAGTGTGTAGCGCTGAATCATAGTGCCCATGGCTCCGTCCAACACCAAAATTTTTTCTTCTGCTAATTGATATAACAAATCTTTACTCATCGCAATGTTTTATGCGGTGCAGTGAATACAATCAAATCCAGAAATGTTTTTTTTAAAAGATGTCAGTATAAAAAAGGATATACTGAACTTATCTTTCTCTGCAATGGGTGCAGAGTAGGAGTTAGCACCGACAGTTTTGCTGCATTGTAGCAAAAACCCGGTTGCCAAGACTTCGCAGGGCCTAATCCCTCAGTCTTTCTAGATAAGTTGTTTCAAAGAACCGAGCGCGAATATATGATAGATTCGGCTAAGTTCTGCATCCTATTGCAAAGCATTATTGCAATTAAACTATGTTTGGCAAATGAAGTTGCTGGTTTATAGCCTGTATTACATTTTAATTGTTCCACTTTCTAAACTCCCTTTTTCGGTTTTATACAAACTTTCGGATGGATTGTATTTGCTCACTTTTTATGTGCTTAAATACCGAAAAGAAGTGGTGTGGATGAACCTCAAAAATTCATTTCCCGAAAAGAGCGATGCTGAACTGGAGGCTATCAGAAAACAGTTTTACCACAACTTTTGCGATTTGATAGTAGAGAACATAAAATTTTTCAGCATTACTGCCGATGAGGCAATGGAAAGGTGCACTTTTTCTAACCCTGAAGTGATAAATGATTTGTACGAAAAGTACCCCTTGGCTTTTGCTTTTACGGGTCATTTAGGTAATTGGGAAATGGCAGGTATCAGCACTGGTATTTTTGTGAAGTTTTGGCCGGTAGTTTCTTACAAACCTTTTAATAATGTGGCTTTTGAAAAGTTGATGACTGAAATACGCAGTAGATTTTTCAATATTGTGCCTTACTACGAGGTGAAGAAAAATGTAGAACACACCATTGCCACCGGCTTGTTTCCGATCAATAAAAGAGATCCCTCACGCAAGCCTGTACTTATTTTTCTGCCCGACCAAGCTCCCTCGCAAAAAAATTCTTTTCACTGGGTAACTTTTCTAAATCAGGAAACTGCTTTTTACACAAAAGTTGAAGACATGGCGCGTACCTACAATGTTCCTGTGGTGTTTTGCAATATTGCCAGGTTGGGTAGGGGCAATTTTAGAATAGATTTGACGTTAATAGCCGAACAACCCGCCCAAACCCAACCTTTGGAGATTACTAACAAATACATTGAGTTGTTGGAAAAATGTATTCGCGAAACACCCCACAATTGGCTTTGGAGCCACAAAAGATGGAAGAGAAAAAGAATTGTTTGAATATTGTTTTGGATGATGTTGCACACAATCATACCTTCGCATTCGTAATGCTGAGAAAAATTCTCCCTTTTTTATTGTTGGCTTTCGCGTTAAACGCAAGTGCGCAGTTCAATGTGCATGAGCTTGGCAAAAAGAAGGTTTACTTTGGTATTGCAGTGGGTGTAAACGTTGCTGATTTTACAATTATCCGCAAGCAGTTTAGAGCCGAAACAGACAGTATTCGCTCTATGCGTCCTGTGTTGGGGCCGGGTTTCAATTTGGGGATTATCTGTAATTATCAATTTCATAAGTATTTCGATTTAAGGTTTATTCCAACGCTTTCATTTTCCGATAAGTCTATTGAATATACCCAAAAGGGAAATCCATCAATTATTAAAAAAACGGTACAGTCTATTTACTTAGATTTTCCTGTATTGATGCGTTATAAAAGTAAGCCTATCAAAGATTTTAGAATTTATGTACTTGCCGGAATTCGCTATGATTTCGACCTTGCTTCTAACCAAAAATCGCGAAGGGCGGTAGATGTGATTAAAGCCAGCAGGCACGATGTGGCAGTAGAAGCTGGTATTGGATTTATGTATTATTTTCCATACTTTATTATGAGTCCGGAGTTTAAGTTTACACATGGAGTGTTGAATATTCATCAACCAACAGATGGGCTTATCTATTCGCGAGTGTTAGATAAGTTGTTTTCTCGCGCTTTTACTATTACTTTAAATTTAGAAGGTTAGGATACTAATAATTATTGGTGTTATTCTTCCCAACTGCTACACTCGCCAGTTTCAAAAAGTTACCGGTGAATTATCAGTTTTTTTCGGTTGTAATGTTTTGTGTTGTTTGTTTGCACCACATACACACCATTGCAAAGTGAACTTACATCTATCAATTGGTTGCAAGTTGTGGTGCTATGCAAAACTATTTTGCCTGATATGTCTGTTACATTCAATTCAATATTATTGCTGCAGTTCTTGGCATCAATAGCGAAATAATTGCTGCATGGGTTTGGGTAAAGGCGCAGTTGGCTTTCGTATATGTTTTCTACAGAACTTACTCCGCCTTGATTGAGCACACTAATGGAATCAATATCCATGAAAAACTTGTCGCTACCCCGCACACAACGAAACTTTAAACGAATATTTTTACCGGCATGATTGCCTAATGGCACTTGTACTCTTTTAAAATTCAAATTGGGTTGATGATTAGCAGAGTCAATTAGATGAATGGTTGAAAATGTGCTGTCGTTTTCGGTAATCTGAACTTCAAGTTTGTCGCCATTTACAGGCATTTTAGGTTCCGATGGATAAATAAAGTCGCGCACCCAACGGTAGTAAAAAACCAGTATGCTGCTTTGGGTAAGCGGCCCTATCAATGGCGTGATGGTTGAATCTTGGGTGTCGCCCGAATGTAGTAATGCCGCCAGTCCTTTTAAATCGTTTAAGCCATGATAACTAAGTACGCTAATGTCGCCACTATACCCTGCCGGAACTTGATTGCTTAATGTGGTTTCAAAAGTTTCTTTGTAAGGATATTGCTGTGCCGAAACAGTGTAGGAGAGGAGCAATACAATTGCGTAGCTGAAAAAATATCTCATCGGGCTAAAATAATAAGTGTGGGTAAACGACTATGAAATACTTATTGAAATGACCATAGTTGTGTTGTAATATTGTGTTGCTATATATTACAACAGAGATTTGATAAAGAGAAAAGGAGAATTTTTAGATGCCATTCAAAATGACTTCAAATAAAAAGGCGGGATCTACTCGAAGTATTGCCCCGCCCACGCTCCGTGATTGGCAGTGTTGCCGCTCACTAACGAATGTTGCCATTCGCTAATGCAAATATAATAAAATCAAATCTAAAACCTGTTTTCTTTGTTGAAAATAGGAGTTTGGGTGTTCGTTTTTGTTGCGATTTCGATACAGTTGTTACAAGCGCAATCGCCAAAAGTTATCAAGCAAAAATTAAGTAATATGAGTACAAGTAGTAAAATGCAGGTAGAAGTTTGGAGTGATGTGATGTGCCCTTTTTGTTACATCGGCAAGCGAAAATTTGAAGCCGCACAGCAACAATTTGCTGGAAGCGATAGTATTGAAATAGTGTGGAAGAGTTATCAATTGCAACCCGATTTGATAAGCGACCCAACCAAAAATACAATCGAGCATCTGGCGGAGTCAAAAGGCTGGACAATGGATTACACCAAGCAAACTGTAAGCCATGTTGTAAATATGGCGCAGCAGGTGGGGCTTGCATATAATTTTGATAAGGCAGTGGTGGCAAATTCATTTGATGCGCACAGGCTTTCGCATTATGCTACACAGCATGGCAAAGGCGATGCTATGGAAGAGCAGTTGTTTAAAGCGTATTTTACCGATGGTAAAAACACAGCAAGTCATGAAGTGCTTACACAATTGGCAGTAGCAATTGGTTTAAATGAATCAAGCGTAAAAGAAGTTTTAGCAAGCAATCAGTTTGCCGATGAAGTGCGGCACGATATTTACGAAGCATCGCAAATTGGTGTAAAAGGAGTACCGTTTTTTGTATTCAACAGAAAATATGCAGTTAGCGGAGCGCAAGATACCCAGGTGTTTTTAGATACTCTGAAAAAAGCTTTTGGCGAATGGAAACAGGCCAATGAAAAAAGTGTGCTTGAGGTGAGAGACGGTGCAGTTTGCACTCCCGATGGTGAGTGTAAATAGGTATTAGAATTTTTCTTTACTGTTATTGTTTATGTTTTCAATACTTTTTCTGCAATTGCCATTCAGCGAATAGGTTACATTCGCAGCCTTATGGAGTTTATTAAAGAGATATTAGATTTTTTTCTGCACTTAGATAAGCATTTGCAGGCAATGATTTTAGACTATGGCATGTTTGTTTATGCCATTTTGTTTCTGATTGTTTTTGTCGAAACCGGATTGGTGGTGATGCCTTTTTTGCCTGGCGATTCGCTTTTGTTTGCTGCCGGTAGTTTTGCTGCTTTAGGTAGTTTGAATTTGACGTATTTGATTTTGTTGCTCTTTGTTGCCGCTGTGCTTGGCGATACCGTAAATTACTACATCGGCAAAAATTTGGGTCTTAAAGTGCTGAAATGGAAAATCGGAAATCGGCAATTAGTTAAGCAAGAATACATAGACAAAACTCACGAGTTTTACGAAAAACACGGGCCGAAGGCTATCATTATTGCGCGCTTTGTGCCAATAGTGCGCACTTTTGCGCCTTTTGTTGCCGGCATTGGCGAAATGGAGTATCGCAAGTTTGCTATTTATAACGTTGCGGGTGGTGCTATTTGGGTTGTAGGTTTAACATTGTTGGGCTACTGGTTTGGCAATATGGAAATTGTGCGCAAGAATTTCGAGATAGTAATTTTTGGTATTATCGGCATCTCGGTTCTACCAATAATAATTGGATATTTTACCGAAAGTAAGAAAGCAAAATCATGAAGTTAGAACGCTGTATTTACACCGAAGAACATTTGTTGTTTGCACAAAGTGTGCGCGATTTTGTAAACAAGGAAATAGCGCCATACAACCCTCAATGGGAGAAAGATAAAATGGTAAGCCGCGAAAGTTGGCAAAAACTTGGCGAGGCCGGTTTTTTATGTATGCAAGTAGATGAGCAATATGGCGGCTTAGGCATAAAAGATTTTCGATACAATGCTATTTTTATTGAAGAACTCGGACGTACCGGTTGCGGTGGCCCTGCGGTTGGTTATCCTTTGCATTCAGATATTGTAGCGCCATACATCGAGCATTATGGTACCGAAGCCATCAAACACAAATGGCTGCCCAAAATGGTAAGTGGCGAAGCTATTGCCGCAATTGCCATGACCGAGCCTGGTGCAGGAAGCGATTTGCAAGGTATGCGCGCCACTGCAATTGATAAAGGCGATTATTACTTATTGAATGGCTCAAAAACATTTATCACCAATGGTTATTTGAGCGATGTGGTAGTAGTGGCAGCTAAAACAAACCCGGCATTAGGTGCAAAAGGTATTAGCTTGTTTGTAGTTGAAACAGGAATGAAAGGCTACAGCAAAGGAAAGCCTTTTGAAAAGGCTGGATTACATGCACAAGATACCTGTGAACTTTTTTTTGAAAATGTAGAGGTGCCCAAAGAAAATTTGCTAGGCAAAGAAGGTGAGGGGTTCAAGTATTTAATGACAGAACTTTCGCAAGAGCGCTTGGTAGTAGGTTTGGGAGCCATTGCATTGGCCGAGGCAGTGTTTACCGCTACTGTTCAATACACAAAAGATAGAATTGCTTTTGGTAAACCAATTACCCAACTGCAAAATACTCGTTTTAAATTGGCCGAAATTGCTACCGAAATCACTGTTGGTAGAACCTTTGCCGATAGATGTTTGGAATTGCACTGCGATAAAAAGTTAGATCAGGCTTCGGCAAGTGCTTGCAAATATTGGCTCACCGAAATGCAATGCAAAGTTGCAGACGAATGTGTGCAGTTGCATGGCGGCTACGGTTACATGTGGGAGTATTTAGCTGCTCGCGCATGGGCTGATGCTCGTGTGCAACGCATTTATGCCGGCACAAACGAGATTATGAAGGAATTGATTGCCCGCAGTGTGATTGGGTGATTTTTTATCTGATTGGGCTATGCCTGATGCTTCAAAATACTTTCAGTAAGCACTTTATAAACTTTTGTCATCTCCTCTTCGTTGTGCAGTAAATTCAAATGCGCATCAATGGTAAAAAAATCTTTGCGGGCAGCAGGGCCGGTTTGTAATTGCAATGGGCTGTGTGTGGCAATATTTTCGGCAGAATTAGCGATAAGCGGGCGAAGTATATCTAAAGTAAGATTTTGTTCCTGTAAAATATGCTCGGCAAGTTCCCAAAGATGATTGGTGAAATTGTTTGCAAAAACTGCTGCGATGTGAATGTACTGTCGTTGCAATTCATTCACCTGATGAACACTGATTGAAATATCATTAGCCAATTGGTTCAGTATAGCTGAAGTAAAATTATTGTTTCCTTCAACCAACATTGGTACTGTTTTGAAATCAAGTGCTACCTCTTTTTTCATGCTTTGCAGTGGATAGAAAATACCAATGTTGTTGCCGGCTTTTTCTAAAATGTTGAAAGAGCGAAAACCCGATGTGTGTGCAATTACTTTTTCGGAAAATGGTAGGAGAGAGGCAACTTTTATTATTGCATCATCTTTTACACAAAGCAAAATTACTTCCGAGCTTGAATCAATAGCCGAAACATCAAAATTTGCTTTTGCTTGTAAGTTATCGGCTAACTCATTTGTTGTAGCTGCGTTTCTGCCGGTTACATCGGCAATGGTGTGCCCTGCTTTTTTTAATGCAGTGCCAATGTGTGTTGCAACATTACCCGAGCCTATTATTGAAATTTTCAATGCTTTGTTTTTTATTCAAATGCAAAATTGTTACAGTAGTTTTTATTGTTAGCAGGGTTCTGGTGTGCCTCAAAACTAAACTCACTTAATGGAATTTTGCCGTTGTGAAGTAAAGCAAATCCATTGTAACCAAGATTGGTAAGAAAAGAAAATGTTTCTTGTGCTTGCGCTTTGCCAATATGCCTTGCTTCAATTTCAACCATTATTTTAGGCTTATGTTCCTTTAAGGTTTTTATGCCGCCTTTGAAAACTTTTAGCTCATTGCCTTCTACATCTATTTTCAAAAAATTGGGTTTAATATTGTGTGCTGCGCAAAAATTATCGAGTGTATCTGTTGCAATCGCTTCGCTTTCTGTAAAGGTTACTCCGTTATCTAATTGCGCAATGGTGGCTCCGGGCGAACTTGCTTTTTGTTTTGCATTGACCGGCAAAAGTAGTTTTACAATTCCTTGCGCGTCAGACAATGCAAGTTGATGAGCCGAAACATTTTTCCACTCAAAAATATGTATGATGTTTTGCAGATATTGATAAAGAACTGTTTGAGGTTCCAATGCGAAAATGCTGCCATGTGCGCCAACTTGGGTTCTTATATGATACAGATAGCCTGCCTTGTGTGCGCCAATATCCAATGCTGTATCGCCTTTATTTAAAGCTTCCAAAACGTATGCAATGCCCGCTGTGTCGTCTTTGGTTTTGTATTTATTGGCTCTGTAATAAAGTTTTA
The DNA here is from genome assembly GCA_964650845.1 of uncultured Chitinophagaceae bacterium. Taxonomy (GTDB): domain Bacteria; phylum Bacteroidota; class Bacteroidia; order Chitinophagales; family LD1; genus UBA7692. Next base: position 32,724 of record CAZYXR010000015.1, on the reverse strand, counting down.
GCTTTTCAATCCAAGTCATGGCAGGTTATAAATTGTAAGTACTGAAAACGATAACATTGAATTGGGTAGTGTTTATGTGAATGCAATCAATATAGCTATCAGTTCGAAATTCCAACTCTTGTGCTGGTAAAGTTGTTTTGCTCCAACTCGTTTACAATAAAATCTGCTATGTCGCCTGTGTTTATCTGCTGTTTGCCAAGTGGCATGTAATCTTTTTTTGTTTCATATTTTTCTGTTCGTTCACCATCGGGGATGTAAGGGCAGCAAAGAAATGTCCAGTTTAAGTTTGTTGGTTGTAGAAGTTCATAAACTTTGTAGTGCCCCTCCGAAACATTTTTGTACATGGCAGGGAAATCGGGTAAATCTTTAATCAACTTACTGTGGTTGGCTTGCAATACACCCATGCCGCCAATGGCGATAACACGTTTTACCCCGTGTTGCTGCATAGCCGGTATTATACGCTTCATGCCTTCGCTCATTAGCGATACATCGCCTGCAACATCGGCTACACCCAATGCCGATACCACTGCGTTGCTTCCTGCTATTGCTTTGGCAATTTGTTCAGCATTAGTAGCATCGCCTTCAATAAAATTGAGGTTGGAGTGCATAATTGATAGCTTGTTTTTGTCGCGTAGATAGGCGGTTACTTGCCATCCTTTTTCTAATGCGTATTGCACAATTAGTTTACCCGAGCGACCGTTTGCACCAATTACTGTAATTTTCATTCAGTAAAACTAATACAGAATACTACGGTAGAAAGTGAGATGTAAACAACTGAAAGTGATGTGTATTATCGCTGTTTACAGAAATGGTGTTTTTACCACTTTTGCTTTTAGTTGTTTGTCGCGTACCTCCACAAAAATTTCGCTGCCGGGGTTGCTGTTGGTCGAGGTTACATAACCCATACCTATTGCTTTGTTGAGCGATGGTGAATGTGTGCCCGATGTAACTTCGCCTATTGTGTTTCCTGCCGCATCTTTTAAAAGATAATGTTGGCGCGGTGCACCGCCACGGTCAATCATTTCAAAGCCAACCAGTTTTCGTTCAACACCTTTTTCTTTCAAATTTTTGTGGTAAACATCATTGATAAAGTGCTTGCTGAATTTTGTTATCCAGCCTAAGCCTGCTTCGATGGGCGATGTTGTATCATTGATGTCGTTGCCGTATAAGCAGAATCCTTTTTCGAGGCGCAGCGTATCGCGGCAACCCAAGCCGCATGGCAATATCCCAAATTCTTTACCGGCTTCAAACACAGCATTCCACAATGCTTTAGCATCTTTGTTCCAAACGTATAATTCAAAGCCACCCGAGCCGGTGTATCCGGTGTTGCTGATAATTACATCTTGCAACCCAGCAACTGCGCCCGATGCAAAACTGTAATATGGAATATCTGCCAAGTTTACATCGGTAAGTTTTTGCACTACGTGAATAGCATTTGGCCCCTGCACTGCCAACAAGCTAAGTTGGTCCGATATGTTTTCCATTTCTACACCAAAGGTGTTGTGCTGTTGTATCCAGTTCCAATCTTT
>CAZYXR010000015.1:0-31185 GCA_964650845.1 uncultured Chitinophagaceae bacterium | reverse complement strand
AACAAATCATCTACTATTCCACCTTTATCATTTGGTAGGCAACTATATTGAACTTTGCCATCTGCAAGTTTTGATGCGTCATTAGATGTTACCAACTGTATAAGGTCTAATGCTTTTTCGCCACGCAACACAAATTCGCCCATGTGGCTTACATCAAACACACCAACGCTGTCGCGCACTTGCTTGTGTTCGTTTACTAAACCACTGTATAAAATAGGCATATTGTATCCGGCAAACTCTGCCATTTTTGCGCCCAGCGCAATATGTAAATCGGTTAATGATGTTGTTTTCATTCGTTTTGTTTTTTCTAAAGGCAGGCGAATGTATTGTTTTTGTAATGGATTGTGAATGAGATTTCACTTCGCCAGTCAGTGCAATTTTTACGGTGATGTTTTTGTGTTTTTATAAATTCGCGATAATGAGACACATATTACAACTATCTAACTTCATCCTTTTTTTACCGCTAAAAGTTTTGTTTGTAACGATGATGTTGCAAACCACCGCGCAAACACTGCCCGATACTTTTAATTTAAAAGAGACCATCATAACTGGTACTTACAAGGAATTGCGCAGAGAAAACTTTGCCATTCCTGTAGAAATTTATACTGCCGATTATTTTAGAACCAATAACGTGTACAACCTGCAAGATGCCATACGCATGATTAGCGGATTGCAAGCAAACATAGATGGTGGTGTAGATGGTGCGGCAGATATTGAAATTAACGGTATGGAAGGCACTTATGCGCTCGTGATGTTAGATGGCGCACCTATTACAGGCGGTACTGGCAATCTTTATGGTTTAATGGGCATTCCGATGAGTATTGTAGATAGGATAGAGATTATTAAAGGACCGGCAAGCACTGTGTATGGTACCGAAGCGGTAGCCGGTGTAATGAATGTGATAACCATAAACCCCGAGCGAGGCGCAAAAGTTGCCATTGATGCGCGGCTTTCATCTTATCTGGAAAACAATCTGGATTTCGCTGCTTGTTTTAAAGAAGGGAAAGCAAGTGGTTTGTTTAGCGCGAGTGTATATAACATGAATTACAGATGGGATTTTAATAAAGATAACTTTATGGATATGCCGCTGCAAAATCGCATTGCATTATTCAATAGATGGACTTTTAGAAATAAATACCAAAAAACTTCCAGTGTTTTTGGACGTTACTTGTGGGAGCAGCGCACCGGAGGCGAAATGCAGTATAAGAAAGGAATGCGTGGCACTGATGAGCGATATGCCGAAAGCATTACTACCAATAGAGTAGAGTTGATGGGTAATTTTGCGCTGCCAATCAATAAGGTGGACTTGAATTTAATGTTTGGTTTTAGCCATCATAGTGGTGATGCTGCTTATGGCACTACAATTTTTAAACACCAAGAACGCAGTGGATACCTGCAAATGGTGTACGATAATAAGGTTGGGAAAATCAGCGACCTATTGGTAGGTGTAGTTTACCGCTTTAATTATTATGACGATAATTTGCTTACCACTTTAGATACAGCAAACGGTAGAAGTGAGAATAAACCTTTGGTGAATCATTTTCCCGCTATCTTTTTACAAGATATGATTCATGTGAATGAGAACAACGAAATTATTGCCGGAGCCAGATTAGAGTACAACAGCTATTTTACAAATGTTGCTTTTGCTCCACGTTTCGATTACAAGTGGATGAGCACAAATAAGAGTAACGAGATACGCTTCGGTATTGGCACAGGGTTTAGAACACCCAATGCTTTTATTGACGATAAATATGCATTTACCAGTGGTCGAAGCATAGTGTTGAGCGAGGAACTGAAACTGGAAATGGCCTACGGCACTCACTTAGATTACATTAGGAAAATTAAAACCGACAAGCTGAAAGCAATTGTAGAGTCGCGGTTGTTCTACACTTTTATACAAGACATGGTAGAGCCGGAAATTGACTTTGCCGATAATGTAGTGCGATATGAAAATGAAGATGCTTTTGGAATGAATTTTGGTTTGAATGTAATGGCCGATATTGAATTCAATATACCATTGAAGTTGAATGTTGGGGTAAATGTGCTTGGTAATTTTATGTTTGAAAAAGAGGATGGTGAAGACGAGTGGGAAATTGAACGCCCCAAAAACTCGCCTTATCTAAATGCTGTATTCGGTATTCAATACATCTTTGTAAAAGCAGGTGTAACCCTCGATTGGAACGGACTATTAAACTCGCCCATGCGGATGGGCGTGCAAGAAAATGACCCGCGAAGTGAATATTCGCCTTGGTACACCATTCAAAATATTCAATGTACAAAGCGATTCAAAAAAGGTGTAGAAATTTTTGCTGGCGTAAACAATTTATTCAATGTGCGGCCGCCACAGCCCATTCTTCGACCAAACGATCCATTTGGCAAAAATCCTTCGCCTGATGGATTGGTGTTTGATGCAACTTACAATTACGCTCCCAATCAAGGTGTTCGTGGATTTTTTGGGTTAAGATACACTTTAAGATAGCGCGTCTTGTAATTTCTAGTAAGAAGAAAATTTATCTGATGCTTTGAAAGTTAGGAATCCTAACTAAATTTGCATTGGCAATATTGCCATAAACATTTCATTACTTGTTTTATGGAAAAATCAATTTTTTATCACGCTGGATGCCCGGTATGTGTAAGTGCCGAGCACGACATTGTAAATCTTATTGGTGCCGATAATGTGGAGGTGGTTCACATTGGCGAAAATCGTAGCCGTATTCAAGATGCGGAAAAATCTGGTGTAAAGTCGGTACCTGCATTGGTAACTCCCAATGGCAATGTATTGCACATCAATTTTGGTGCTTCAATGGAAGCAGTAAAAGGTTAAAAAATTTGCTCAGCAATGTTAGGACTCCTAACATTGCTGAGGTTTTTCATTGTTGCTGAGAAAAAAGTGATTTGTAACAAAAGAAAAGCTATGATGATTAGCTATGAAAATCTATCACAATACAAATTGCAGTAAAAGTTGTGGAGCATTGAACTTGTTGCACGATTTAGATGAAAAGCCACAGGTAATCGAGTATCTATTGCATCCATTTAGTAAAAGCGAACTCTCCGATATTCTACTAATGCTTGATATGAAGCCATTAGATTTGATAAGAAAAAACGAGCCTGTTTTTCAGGAAAAATATGCAAGTGGAAATTTCACCGATGAGCAATGGATAGACATTATGCTTGAGAATCCTATTTTGATAGAACGCCCTATTGTGGTAAAAAATGGCAAAGCAATTATTGCACGTCCAATTGAATTGATTAAAAACTTTATAGAAAAATAACGCAATGAAGAAAGATATAGAAACGCGAGAAGATGTAGAAATGCTGGTAAATACATTTTACAGCAAGGTAAGAGGAAACGCTGTGATTGGTTATATTTTTAATGATGTAGCAAAAGTAGATTGGGAACATCATTTGCCTAAAATGTACTCGTTTTGGGCAGGCTTGCTGCTTGGCGAGCGCGGCTTTACCGGCAACCCAATGCAGCGCCACATAGAGCTAAGCAAGCAAACTACCATGAGTGAGGTTGAGTTTGCAGAATGGTTGCTGCTTTTTAATCAAACTACCGATGAGCTTTTTGAAGGCGAAAAGGCAGATGAGGCAAAAATTAGAGGCGCGAACATTGCCCGTTTGATGCTGCATAAAATTCAAACTTCATGAAGAAGTCGGACTTTGATTTGCTGCACCAAAGCAGCAGTGTAGAAAGCAAGATTGTAGCATCGTTAGAAAGAATTTCTCAAGCATTTCGAGTTTTGTTGTGGCAAGAAAGTAAAGAGTTTTCGTTAAGCCCCATTCAAGTGCAAGTATTGATTTTTTTATTGCATCACAGCGATGAAAAACGTAAAGTTGGCTATTTGGCAGATGAGTTTAACATGACAAAAGCTACCATAAGCGACACTATTAAAACATTAGAACAAAAGGAGCTTATTGCAAAAGAGTATGAACCCCACGATACCCGAAGCTACATAATTCACCTTACCGAAAGCGGTAAAACAATTGCAGCAAAAACTTCTTTTTTTTCAAAAGAAATAAGAAACCCAATTGACAAGTTGCAACCTGGCGACAAAGAAAATATGTTGTTAAGTTTGCTCGATATAATTAGGCATTTGAACCAATCGGGTGTTATAACTATACAGCGAATGTGCATGAGTTGTTCTTATTACCAGCAGAGCGAAAAAGGGCGCAGTCATTTTTGTAAACTGCTCAATCAAAAACTCCACATCAGCGATTTGCGCATTGATTGTACCGAGCACGAAATGAAAACATGAAAGAGATTGCAGAAAATATTGAACTTATTGTAAAACGCATTGATAACGCTTGTAAAGCTGCAGGGCGCAACCCAAGCGAAGTGAAGTTGCTTTTGGCTACAAAAACTGTTTCGGCCGAAAGAATAAAAGTTGCATTTAGTGCAGGACAAACATTTATTGCCGAAAACAAAGTGCAAGAGCTAAAAGAAAAGTTTGATGCACTAAAAGATATTCCACACACCAGTCATTTTATAGGGCATTTGCAAACCAACAAAGTGAAAGATGTATTGAAGTGCGATGTTGCATGTATTCAATCGCTCGACCGATTAGAGCTTGCCGAAAAACTGCATCAACGTTTGTTGTTAGAAAACAAAACTATCGAGGTTTTGATTCAGGTAAATACTTCGGAAGAAGAAAGTAAGTTTGGTGTGGAGCCGCAAAATGCCGTAGAGTTGGTAAAACAAGTAGCCAACTTTGAAACCCTGAAAGTTAAAGGCTTGATGACAATTGGCTTGTTTAGCACCGAAACAGCAAAGGTTCGCAAATGTTTTCGATTGCTTAAAAGTATTCAGCAGCAAGTTAATGCTTTGGCAATCCCTAATGTAGAAATGAAAGAGCTATCAATGGGTATGAGTGGTGATTTAGAAATTGCCATTGAAGAAGGTGCTACAATTATAAGAGTGGGCACTGCAATTTTTGGGCAAAGAAACTACCCCGATAGTTATTATTGGAACGAAAATGCTAATTGATACTACGCTAAGGAAAATTTAGTTTTCTTGGTTTAGTTATTTTCATTTTCAAACATCACAGCTGCATTGCAGCCTCCAAAACCTGAGGCAGTTTTTAGGGCAAAGCGTTTTTTAGAGAGTGCAAGTGCTTGGCTTACACATATTTTTTCGCTTGTGCCAAGTGTATGAAAATTCAAACTCGGAAGCACCATGTTTTGTAGCAGCGAATGATAAGTGATGATTGACTCCAGCACACCCGCAGCGCCAAGCGTATGCCCAAAATGCGGTTTTAAGCTATGTATTGGCACATTGCTTAAACCAGCTTGGTGAAAAGCTTTAGCCTCCATTTCGTCATTAAAAATTGTTGCAGTGCCATGTGCAGAAATAAATGATAAGTCGTTTGCAGAAACATCACTTTGCTTCATGGTTTTGCTTACTGCTGCTGCAAGTTCTGCGCCCGTGCGCGATGGGCCCGAAATATGATTGGCATCGTTGCTGCTTGCTCCGGCTACAACTTTAATTCTGTTTTTGCTAATCTTGTTTTCATCTGCCGTTAGCACCAATGTAGCTGCGCATTCGCCCAGGTTAATACCATTGCGGTTTGCATCAAAAGGTTTGCATGGCATTGCGCTCATTGCGCCCAGTGCATCAAAGCCCGATAGCACAAACCTCGAAAGCACATCGGCACCTGTAACTACTATGTGTTTGTATTTGCCGGCAAGCAGCAACCGCTTCGCTATTACAATTGCCAATACCCCCGAAATACAAGCATTAGAAACAACTAATGCTTTGTTTTTTGCGTTAAACGAATCCGCTATTTTTTTTGCAGTTGCATCTAAAGAAACTTGCCCAATGATGCTTTCGTTTAGCTCGCTGTTTTCCATCAATTCAATATTTCCTTTTGTGGTAGATAGTATAAAAAGAGTGTCCTTGTCTTCCAACGAAATGGATGTTTGGCTAAGCACATTTTTTATAGAAGCAATGCAAATACTTTCAAAACGAGTGAAGTCATCTTGTGCCTCGATATGCCGAAACATTGATGCATAAAACGGTTTGGGCAATAACAGTTGGTTCTCAATTTTGCCAATGGCACTTGCGCCATTTTTTACAGCTTCAAAATTCTCTGTTGTTGTGCTGCCCAATGGGGAGCAAATATTATCTGCCGCTACAAAAATCTGCATCACAAAAGACCATTTTGTTTTTGCCAATCCAAGTAAAAATCTGGAGCAATAAGCGAAAGCAAACCATTTTCTTTACCAACAAAAACTTGTGTTGTGCTGCCGGTGCAAATCAATTCGCCCGTAGTTTGTTTCCTAATTTGGTAATGAAAAATCAGTTTGGCAGAAACACTTTTTTGAAAAGTTGCTTCTACTATTGCTACATCTTTATAAGTAAGCGGACGCTTAAAGCTAAAGTCCATATTTACCAATGGTGTAGAGAACCCATTTTTATGGAAAATATCGAGAAAGTTAAGATTGTATGCTTTGCAAAAAGCCTCTCTGCCCACTTCAAAATACTTTACATAATTGCCGTGCCACACAATGCCAAGCGGGTCGCAATCGTAAAATTGAATTTCGATAGTTGTACTTGCTTTATGGGTGTTATGTTGCATGAGTTTGTTCAACATTTGCTGGTTCGTTCACAAAAATCTTCATTTTGCATGAAGCTATTTCTTCGCCATCCAATTCTATTTTTCCGGAGATGAGAGAAAAGCCGAAAATCGTATTCTCTATATTAACAAAAGTAGTGATTGTTTGATTGATTTTTGGGCGTTTTAAACACACAAAATTGCGCACATCGCCAATAAAGCCAACCGGAATTTGTTTGCCTTTCATCACATATTTATAACCATCTTTAGCTGCATAACTTTGGGCTATGTTTTCTATCAATCCGGCCACGGTTAGCTTTCCATTGTCGCAAAGAACATGATTTGCCGAAACAGTAAATGTGGTTTTGCAATCGTGTTCTGATATTGCTATCAATGAATCCACTAAAACAAAAGGAGGTTTTTGTGGAATCAAATCAATAAGTGCATTTCCGGCTATTGGCAACAACATCTTTACTTTTGCCAAAAATCAAAAAAATTGAACCATTGTTCGGGATAACTTTTCACCATTTTTTCTAAATCGCTTGCGTAATCGTCTAAAATTGATTGCGCTGTTACCTCGGCACTTACTTCGCGAGGTGGTTTTGCATAGCAGTTGTAGTGAGTTAAAGTTTCTTTGAAGCCATAAACAAAAGTGTATGGAGCTTTAAACGATTTAATAAGTTGGAAAGGCCCTGCCGGAAACTGCGCTTCTTCGCCAAAAAACTTTGTATTAAATGTACGTTGCCCTGGCAAAAACCTATCGGCTGTAATACACACTATTTCGTTGCGCTGCAATGCTTCGCCAATTTCGTAAATGTGCGATAAATCATCTTTTACAACTATAGCATTAAACTTAACTCCACCGGTAACGATTTTCAGGTATTGGCGAATCTGTTCATGTTCGGCATCAAACACCAACACGTTTACCGATTGGTCGTAGTTGGTAAGAAACTGCGATGCAATGCCCCAGTTGCCAACATGCGAACCCAGCAAAATACCCCCGCGCTTGCCTGCCACCAAATTTCGCAAATTTTCGGCACCGTTGGATGTAGAAGTAATTCGCTTACTCAGCTTGGCCGAAACAACCACTCGGTCAATTAAAGTTTGGCCGAATAGAAAATATGTTTGATAAAGTTTAAGGTAGGATTTCCATTTGCTTACCCCAATTTTTTTCTGAAAAAAATGAAGGATGTGCGGTGTTGTTTTGGGAGCAAAAAGCACATAGTAAAATGCTACAAACACCAAAAGAAAATAGGCCGGAAAAATGCCGAAAAGTTTGAGTATAAATACAAAAATTCGATAGCCGAGAGGGTTGCCTCGCGACTTCCCTTCCCACTCTGCCATTAGCCTGTAACTGTTTGTTGTGTTTTTGAAATTACATAGTTATACAAGTCATTGAAGGTAGCAATGCCAATAAAATCTTCTTGTTTTACTTTTATACCAAAGTTTCCTTCAAGAATTACTACCAAATCAATGTAGTCTAAACTGTCGAGTTCCAATGTTTCTTTCAATGAGGCATTGGGTGTAATGGCATTTGCATCTGTTTCAAATTCTTCAATCAAAAAAGTGTTGATGCTGCTGATTATAGCTTCGTTAGTCATATCTATTGTTCTATCTTTTATACTTCTTTACAATCAATGAAGAGTTGGTGCCTCCAAAGCCGAAAGAGTTCGACAAAAATATCGAAATATCTTTTTCTATGGCAGCGGTGGCAATGTTTAGTTTTGCCGAGTGTTCATCGGGGTTTTCAAAATTTATATTGGGAGCCACAAAACTGTTCTGCATCATAATGGTGCTGTACACTATTTCGCTTGCTCCTGCCATCCAGCATTCGTGCCCCGTCATTGATTTTGTGCTGCTAACCAATGGGCGGCTATCGCCAAAAATGTTGTGAATGGCTTGCGCTTCCGAGGCATCGCCTTGCGGAGTAGAAGTGGCGTGAGCATTGATGTAATCTATGTCGGTTGCATTTAACGCGGCATCTTTTAAACACATTTGCAATGAGCGGCTTGGTCCTTCTACCGATGGATTGGAAATGTGCCCGCCATTAGATGAAAAACCGTAGCCTACAATTTCGCCTAAAATTGTAGCGCCTCTGCGCTGCGCGCTTTCCAGCGATTCTATGATTACCGTTGCTGCGCCACCGCTTGGTATCAAGCCATCGCGGTCTTTATCGAATGGGCGCGATGCTTTGGTGGGTTCATTTTCTCTTTCAGAAAATGCAGACAAAGCATCAAAAGTTCCCATCGAAAAAATATTTAATTCTTGTGCGCCACCGCAAACAATTCTTTCTTGGTAGCCATGCCGAATCATCATAAAACCAATGCCAATAGAATGCGAACTGCTGGCACAAGCTGCGCTTACAGTAAAGTTAATGCCGCGCAATTTGAAAATGGTAGCAAGGTTCATATTCACCGTAGAGTTCATGGTTTGAAACACTGCTCCACTACCTGCAAACACTGTGTTTTTTTTCTCGCGAATAATATCGGTTGATTCTACAACGGCTTGTGCAGTACTATCATTGCCATATAAAATGCCTGTTTCGTGTGTGTCTAAATATTCTTGGTCAATGCCTGCCATTTTTAATGCATCGGCAGTGGCCATAAATGCGTGTTCGCCCGGTTCCGAAAGCATTACGCGCGCACGCCTATCCAATACCCCTTTCAGTTGCGGCCGCTCTACAAAGCCTGTTAGTGCCGAGCGATAGCCAAAATCTTTACGCACTTGGTCGAAAACAATGCCCGATTTGCCTTTGTATAAAGAATCGCGTACCTCATCTAAACTTTTACCAATGGATGAATAAATGCCAAGCCCTGTAATTACTACTCTGTGTAACATTTTAGTGTTCAATAACTGCGCAAATTTGAATAAATAAATGAGGTTTTTAGTGCGAAAAAATGAGTAATTCTTACCTTAGAATGATTATAAAAACGGCAGTGAGTTTTTCACTGCCGTTGTACGTATCCTATCAATGGGTTTTTAATCTTACCACGATAAGTCGTCATCATTAAAAGAGAAGGTATTCTCTTTTGCCGGCTTATTAGCCTTTGGTGCTGGCGATGAAGGTTTCTTATCTAAGTAATCGGTGTTTTTATTTTCCCGTTTTTTTCTTTCGCGCACCGGTGCGTTATCGTCCTGTCGGTTGAAATTGCGTTCGGGTTTAGGTTCCGAATTTTCTATGCGGTTGAAGTTGCGTTCTGGTCGCTCCGTTCTTTCGGTTCGTGGGCGTTCGCTTCGTTCGCGGGTTCTGCTGCGGTCGTCTCTGTTGCGCGGCTCTCTGTCCGAAAATTTTCTGCGTTCAAAGCCGCCTTCGCGCTTTCCACCGCCTCCAAAGCCATCACGCTCTTTTGCACGGGTGATAAGCGGTTTGCGATTGCGGCTTTTGTTTCTGTCGAAAACTGCAAGCAGTTGCTCGGCTTCTAAAAATGGAACGTTGATGAACGAAAATTTATCGAACACTTGCACTTCGCGAATGTGCTTACCGTCAATTCCGCCTTCTTGTTCCAAAAATTCAATCAACGAGCGTTGGTTCATACCATCGGCCTTGCCTTTTGCTACAAACAAACGGGTAATACCTTTTGCATCTACACTTGAGTTGAACTCTTGAATGTTGCGGTAGCTATCTTCTTTCAGTTCATCGCCAAAGTTGTATTGCAGTAAAGCTGCAATCAACTGTGTAGTGTCGGCTCCTTCGCTGATAAGCTCTTCGGCAAGTTGCGAATAGCTTTCAAAACTTCCCGACTCTAACAAACCGCGCAATTCGGTTTTCATCTTTTCTTTTTTGATGTTGATTACCGCTTTTGCATCAGGTAGTTTTTCTTTTTTAATTGTTGCTTTAGCTACTTTTTGAATGAACAACAAACTGCGCAATTCGGCAGGCGAAATAAAAGTGATAGCCGTGCCTTGTTTGCCAGCGCGCCCTGTTCTGCCGATGCGATGCACATAAGCCTCGGGGTCTTGTGGCAAATGGAAATTTACTACGTGCGATAAATCGTTTACATCTATGCCACGAGCAGCCACATCGGTAGCTACCAATATGCGTGTTTTCTTTGATTTAAAAGCGCGTAATACCTTTTCGCGTTGTGCTTGTGTAATGTCTCCGTGTATTGGCTCGGCTTCGTAGCCTCTGTCGGCCAATCTGCGCGAAAGGTCATCGGTTTCTACCTTTGTGCGGCAGAATACAATGCCGTAGAAATCGCTTTCCACATCAATAATTCTGGTAAGTGCATCAAAGCGTTCGCTGTCGCGCACTTCAAAGTAAATTTGCTCGGTAAGCGGGGTGGCAAGGGTCTCTTTCTTTACTTCAATGATGTCATATTCTTTCATGAAGCGTTTTGCTAAACGAAGAATTTCGGGCGGCATTGTAGCGCTGAACAATAACATTCTGCGCGAAGCGGGAACAGATTTTAAAATCTCCTCTACTTCCTCTTGAAAGCCCATATTCAGCATCTCATCGGCTTCGTCCAGCACCACGTGTGTAACGCTCGATAAATCTAATGTGCGCTTTTCGATGTGGTCGCGAATCCTACCCGGTGTGCCGGCAACAATTTGTGCACCGCGTTTCAAACCGCGAATTTGCAAATCATAGCTTTGCCCGCCATACACAGGCAACACCTGCAAGCGTTTGCTTCCTTTAAACGAAGTAATTTCTTCGGCAACCTGCACCGCCAATTCGCGTGTGGGTGCAAGCACAAGTGCTTGTACTTTTTTTAGGTTATCGTCTAACAATTCGATGAGCGGCAAACCAAAAGCAGCGGTTTTTCCGGTGCCTGTTTGTGCCTGACCAACAATGTCTTTTTCGCCTTTAATTAAAAGCGGAATGGTTTGCGCCTGTATAGGCGTGGGTTCTTCAAACCCTTTTTTTGCTAACGCATCAAGCGTAGCTTCGCTCAATCCGAGCTCGCGGAATTTTTCCATGACTGTTTAAAATTTAAAATGATACCGCACACACTTTCAGTGAGAATAATGTGAAATGAAAAATTGAAAAGTGCTGATGCCCTTAGGCATTTTTAACCTGCGCTTTTCGGTATTTATTCATCTCTCGCAAAAGAAACAAAGCATACAAGGCTTTGAATTCTGATGCCCGGTGCGCTTTGAAAAACTCTTGCGGTGTTGTGTGAAATTTTAGCTCACATCTATCCACCGCTCGTGTATGTTGTTTAAAAACGGGCGCAAATGTAGTAATATAAATGAGAGTTTTGCATATAATGTTTGAAATAGGCTGAAATACAACGGTTGTTTATGTGAATGTGTTTACTGTTTCTCTCTTATTTATCAATAAATTGTTATGTTGTTTATTGGATTTGAATCTGGCATTGCTTTTGTTTTTATTCGCAATGTGTGTTGTGATAACACAATGTTCTTAAAGCGTAAAGTATATTCGCATTCGCGTAATTTGTAAAACTAAAGCTTCCGTCATTATGAAACCTTTTTTCAATTTTATTAAGATACTATTACTAAACATTTCGCTATTTACTTTTTTTGAAATGTCAGGTCAGGTAGGAGTGCCAGTTGACCCTAACCAAGAAAATTATCAAATTGGATTTTATGATTATAGCAATACCGAGCATATAACTCAATTTCGTAGAATTTGCCTTGGTAGCAATTTAGGCAATAACATAATCAATGCCACCAAATATGGCGTAACCCTCAAGCAAAGCGGTAGCGGGGGCATCATAGGTACGCAGGGCAGCGCAAACTCACCCGCAGGGAACGTGTTTGGTGGTCCATTTAATAACCCAAGCGCGTACAGGACTTTTACTTTTAATAGTTATGGACATTTATCTCCATTTTACAGGGTACAGCCTACCGATTATCCTTCACCCAACGGTTTCACGGGTGCGGGGTCTGCAATCACTACCCAACCCTGCAACTCCAATATTACTCCATACACTTGCCAATATGGTACTTACAATAAAACGGACGGAGGGATTATCTATGCTGACGATGCCTTGCAAACCGAACATGATGTTGCAGACGGTAACACCGATGCTTTTGCCGAAGCGGGTTTTGAGGAAGGCAACCTGTGGCTGAGCCAAAAAAACCTGTTTGACAGGTTAGATAAAGACTATGATTTGCGCAACGCAGATGCAGCATTGGAAGCGTTTTACAACGCCAATACCATATCGGCTTACGGCACACTGAAAGCATTGGATGAACAGAAAAGCGAAATGCTGCTCACCGCAGAAAAAGATTCGCTTTCAGCCCTTGCCATACTTGCCGATTTGCAAAGCCAGAATAGTTTGCTGAATAAAGCTGTATTGCAGGAGGCAAACCACCAATTGTTTAATGAAATTTACTTTAGTTCATTAAACACCTCCTTCAAAGGCTTTACCGCAAAACAAAAAGATGCACTATTTGTTTTAGCCAACAGTTGCCCTTACATAGATGGGGATGCTGTTTACCGTGCAAGAACTCTCTATGCACAAATAGATAACTCAATTTTCTTTGATAATGAAGCATTGTGTATAGTTGCAAAAGTCGCGTATAAGAAAGAAAATGAAAAGCAGCAAAAAGATAACAAGCCTTTCTTTGCAAGATTTGCTCCAAACCCTGCCCAGGGTTATACTTCACTGATATACCAAATTGAAGATGGAACAACTGCAACTTTATCTTTAACTAATCAGTTGGGACAAGAAGCATTAGCTATGCCACTCAATGGAAATACTAATAAGGTTGATGTATCTGTTGCCAGCTTAACGCAAGGTATATACTTCTATAAGGTTACCAATCATCTTGGAGAAGTGCTTAGTGGTAAACTCAATATCTTCAAATAAGATGTTTCGAATTTTAAATATTGCTTTAATCAAATTTCTGATGACAATAATATTGTCATCAGAAATTTTTTACCTAACAGCACAAGATAAATACGGATATATATGGGCTGCCGGATTTTATCCTGTAAAGGCTCATGCTTACACACCTAACTTTATGAATACCTCAATGGATTACAACAGAACGCTTTATGTAACGAGTGCAAGTATTTCTGATATCGAAGGCAACCTGCTTTTTTTTACTAATGGCATAAGAGTGTTTACCAAAGATGGTTTGGTGATGAAAGGCGGAGACTCAATAACATTCAATCAATATTGGCATATCGTTGAGCAAAGCGGAATGGCATCCGAGCAAGGAGCTATAATTTTACCTTCTTTATACAGTAACAACCGATACATTATTTTTCATTATTCTTCCATAGACACATCAATTAACGTTAGAGGAATATCCGCACCAATAGCAAATAAATTGCTTTATTCTTATGTAGATATGACAGGCGATTTAGGACAGGGGGAGGTTTTGTCAAAGAATGATGTTTTATTGGATAACGTATTGCTTGACCCTTCAAGAATGACTGTATGCAAACATGCTAACGGCAGAGATTGGTGGATAATCAAAAATGCTTTTCTTGAAAATAAGTATTTTAAGTTTCTGCATACTTCACAAGGCATCTTAGGTCCCTTTGTGCAACAAATTGGTGCTGAATTTGATGATGTTAAAGCTCCGCCAAATGTATTCTTCGGCAGAGCGGTGTTTTCGGAAGATGGTACAAAATATGCCACTATCAGCGGCAGGGGACCTATTGTGGTTATGGACTTTGACCGTTGCAGTGGGGAGTTTTCTAATGTGCAAACGTTTAATTATGTATATCAGGTGGATTCTGCGCTTGCTGCGCAGGGACATCCTGACCATGTACCCAATGTTTTGGGTGGCATCAGTGTAGCCCTTTCACCAAACGGGAGGTTTTTATACGCTAATCATTTGGCAACCATAGACCAGTTTGACCTGCAAAGTGGCAAAAATGATTCTGTTCAATTAGTTCATTTAGGCGAGCCGCTTGACAATCCTATTGACGTGGGCGGCTGGTGGACAAGGACAATGCAACTTGCGCCAAACGGTAAAATTTACATTTCTACCTATAATGGCGGAGTTTCTGCTTTTCATGTAATTCATCAGCCTGACAGCTTTGGCTTGGCTTGTAACTTTGTTCCATTTGGGCAACAAGTAAATACTATAAGCACTACCAGCTTACCCAATATGCCAAACTACCGCTTAGGTAAATTAGTTGGAAGCCCCTGTGATACATTAATTTCAGATATAAAGAGCCAAGAACCAAGAGCCAAGACAATACAGGTCTATCCCAATCCCGCAGGTAGCTTTGTAGTGGTCTCATTAAAAGAATACGCGTCTGATGTAATGCTTACAGTATTGGATATAACAGGCAAAAAAATACACAGCCAGCCTATGCACTTGGAAACAACCATAGATGTAAGCAATTATGCAAGTGGTGTTTATTTTGTGCGGGTAGAAAGTAAAGGCAAACTGATTGGAGTAAGTAAAATGATAAAGGAATGAACACCCTTTTAAAGTATTCTGCTTAACCTTACACCACTAAATTTAATACTTGTGATTCGTTTACTAATTCTTTTATTCATCTCCCTTTTTCTTTATCAATCTGTTGTTGCTCAAACAAACAAAGGTGCATTATCGGCAAAAATGTATTACACTTTACGCGATTCCACCACACAGGCAGATGTTGTTTTCAATTTTCCGGCAACCACAAGTTTATCGCTGGAAGGCAGGAACGTAAAAATGTTCAACTCTTTTTTAGATGTACAAACAGCAAAAGACACTTTGAAAAAAGCAGACGGTTTTGTGATGTGGCTGATTAACGGCAGAGAATTTATCATGGGCGATTTCTATTTGGGTGAACAGGAAAGTTACCTGCGTTTTAAAAAAGATACTGTTGTGTATGTAAACAGACTAACTGAACAGGGAGCGTCTTTTTTTAAACAACAGAAGAAGTGAAGGATGAACACAAGAGAACAAAATTTCTCCCTGTCATGCAGTTTTTACTTTGTAACAATAGCTGTACATTTGTGGTAAAAGAAAACCGATGAGCCTGCAGACAGATATACTTTGGATTCAGAACGAAATCACGAAAGTGAAAGACCCTGATTTGTTGGAGGTGTTTAAGCGCTTGTTGTTGATGCGCAAAAAACATTCAGTTCAAACCATTGAGGAATACAACCACGACATTGAACTTTCTGAAAGGGATATAGCTGATGGTCGTGTACATACGCAATCGCAAATAGAAAATCTACGCGGGGAATGGAAGAAGTCGCTGTAATTTGGACGGAAACCGCACAACAGCAATTACAGGAAATTTACCACTTCATTGCAGAAGAATCTGTAATTCAAGCAGACAATGTTTTTGAAAGAATAGTGTCGGCAACGGCACAACTTCAGGAGCAACCACATAAATTCCCTCCTGATAAATATAAAACGGGAAACACTGGCGATTACAGAGCGTTTGAAGTTTTTCATTACCGAGTTTCATACAAAATTTCGCCCGAGATCATTTACATTATCAGGGTGAGAAGTACTTATCAAAATCCCGAAACATATTAACGTTCGTCTTCCGTTATCAATTCCAAATCAATTTTTCTGGTAGCAATTGTGGCATCTACTACACGCACATGCACGGGCTGCCCAAGTGTATATTTTTTGCCTGTTTTTCGTCCTTTCAGCATAATTTGAACTTCGTCAAAAACGAAATCGTCATCGCCCATGCGGTCGGTGTTTGCCATGCCCTCGCACAACAAGCCTTTCATTTCTACAAATATGCCACGCGCAATCACTCCGGTAATAATGCCTTCATATTCATTGCCTATTTTATCTAACAAATATTCTACTTGTTTGTATCGAATGGCTTCACGCTCTGCATCCATTGCCTTGCGCTCCATTTGTGAGCTTATTTTGCAGCGGGCTTCCAAGTCATCCACTTCGATACTTACTGCCTGGTTCGTTAATAACTCATGTACTAAGCGATGCACCAATACATCGGGGTATCGCCTGATGGGTGATGTGAAGTGTGTATAGAATACCATCGCCAAGCCATAATGCCCGATGTTTTTGGTAGTGTAGGTTGCCTTAGCCATGCTGCGAATTGCCATTTGCTCCAGCAGGTTTTGTTCGGGGCGGCCTGCAACTTTTTGCAGCATGGTATTTAAAGTTGCCGAAATTTGTTTTGGGTCATCTTCATCAAATGCAATTTGATAACCAAAACGCGCAGCTACGGTTGCAAACTGCGCTAACTTACCGGCATCAGGTTTATCGTGTACGCGATACACAAAAGGATATTTTTTTCTTTCTTTCATCACTTTGCTGCCAAAGCGTGCTATGGTTTCGTTAGAAAGTAGCATTAAATCTTCTATCAGCAAATTAGATTCCTTACGATGCTTTACATACAACTCTAAAGGTTTGCCGTTTTCATCTAATCTGAAACGCACCTCATCTTTTTCAAAGGCTATTGCACCTTTTCCAAATCGTTTTTTGCGAATGTGATTGGCAATTTTATGAACCATCAAAAGTTCATCGGCATATTCGCCTTGTTTTTTTTCAAGAATCTCCTGAGCCTGCTCGTAAGTGAACCTGCGGTTGGAATGAATTACTGTTTTGGCAATAGTTACATTCTTCATTTCGCAGTTGCGCGTAAATTCAAAAATGGTAGAAAAGGTAAGTTTATCTTCATTCGGGCGCAGCGAACATATTATGTTTGAAATCTCTTCGGGCAGCATGGGGCAAACCCTATCGGGCAAATAAACCGAAGTTGCGCGCTGCTCGGCTTCTTTATCCATTGCACTGCCTTCCAACACATAATGCGATACATCGGCAATGTGAACGCCAATTTCAATATGGCCATTCTCTAACTCGCGATAAGAAATAGCATCGTCAAAATCTTTTGCATCAACGGGGTCAATGGTAAAGGTGAGTACATCGCGCATATCCAATCGCTTGTCAATTTCCTTTTGCGGCACGGTTTGCGGTATTGAGCGCGCTTCGTGCAATACATTTTTGGGAAAGCCGATATGGAATCCATTTTGCACCAATATCAATTTCATTTCGGTGTCGGCCTCGGTGATGCCTGCTACAATTTCTACAATTTCACCTACGGGATGTTTACCCGATCCATTCCAATCTACTATTCGTGCAATAACTTTTTTACCTGCTTCAAAACCGGTGGTTTTTTCGAGCGGAATTATGATATTGAATGCAGCACGCTGGCCTTCAGGCTGCACAAATGCGTGGGTGCGGTGAATGAATAGTGTGCCAACAAAACTTTCTTGACTGCGCTTTGCAATTTCCACAATCTTGCCTTCGGGCTTGCGCTTGTGCCCGGGCGCAAGCGCAACCAAAACTTCATCGCCATGGTTGGCTCCATTGATGAAGCGTGGAGGAATAAACACGTCTTGGTCGCGCCCTTCAATAATTACATATCCGGCTCCGCTCTTCAATAAATCTAATGTGCCGCGATAGGTGTTGGGTTTATGTTTTTCGCGTTCCGAAAATACTTCTTGCTCAACAGGAATTTCAAGCTTGCCTTTGGGTTTAATGGCAAGTTTGCCTTTTGCCTCCAGTTCTTTTAGTGCTGCATGTAGAAGTTCTTGCGAAAACTCTTCTTCGAGTAGTGGAAAAAGTTTGTTGAGGTAAGCATCGTTGCCCAATGCTTTTACTATTACCGAAATGGCAAGTTTTGCTTGCTTTAAATGCTTTTCGGAAATATTCTTTTTGCCTTTTTTGTTTTTCGACACAGCAATTTTTTTTGCAAAGTAGCACGTATGTGTCTTATCGGTATTAAAAGTTATGAATTGGGTGTTGAAAGAGTTTTTCGTATTCACTCGGGCGTATGTGTACAAAAATTGTTTAGCCAATTATTGGTTTCAAAACAAATCTTATCATTGCCTTATTCATGGCAAAAAAGAAACGGAGTTTTATTGGCTGCTTGGTGTTGTGTGTAGTGTTGGTGGCGATTGCCGCAGCCGGGCTGGCGGGTTATTACGTTTTTGTAAAACCCAATGTGCAAGGCGGCAAGCGTATTCATATTTACATTCCTACGGATTCAACATACAGCAATTTGTTGGTTCAGTTGCAAAGCAAAAATGCCATTCAAGACATCAGAAGTTTTGAGGTGGTTGCGCAGATGAAAGACCTGCCTTACAAGATAAAGTCGGGTCATTACGTGCTTTCGCCCGGTATGAACAACCGCCAAATTGTAAACCTTTTTCGCGCGGGTTTGCAAGAGCCGGTAAAGCTGGTGATTTATAACATTCGCACCAAAGAGGAATTTGCAGGCTTGGTGGGGCGAACACTAGAGTTGGATTCGGTTCTGTTGCTACAAAAGTTTAATAGCGATTCGTTTTGCAAGTCGTTAGGCTTAGATACAACCACTATACTCACGCATTTTATTGTAGATAATTACGAGCTTTGGTGGAACACACCTTTTGATAAGTTTATGGAGAAAATGACTGATGCCAACAGCCGTTTTTGGAATGATGAAAGAAACCAAAAGGCTGCAAAGCTGGGTATGAAAAAGCATGAAGTAATTACATTGGCAACCATAGTTGAAAAAGAAGCAATATTCAATAAAGAATTACCCACTATTGCAGGCGTGTATTTGAATCGTTTAAGAATAGGAATGCCCCTGCAAGCCGACCCAACATTGGTTTTTGCTTTACGCGATTTTACTGCAAAAAGAGTAACGAATTATCACAAAGATTTTGTGTCGCCTTACAATACCTATTTGAATACAGGCTTGCCACCGGGGCCTATCTG
This sequence comes from uncultured Chitinophagaceae bacterium, assembly GCA_964650845.1. Lineage (GTDB taxonomy): Bacteria > Bacteroidota > Bacteroidia > Chitinophagales > LD1 > UBA7692. Next base: position 12,022 of record CAZYXR010000015.1, on the reverse strand, counting down.
TATGCCTCGTAAAATAAGTGTGGATGCGGTGTTGAATGCCGAGCAGCATCAGTATTTGTACTTTTGTGCCAACCCTGATATGTGCGGTTATTCTATTTTTTCAAAAAGCTACGATGAGCAAATGAAGGTAGCTGCACGATACAGAAAAAAGTTAGACGCCATGAATATCAGGTAATGCAGTTTAATTGCACAATAATGTTTAAGCGTGAATGTTGAATTTCAAAAAATGGTTATCTATGAAAATTAAAATTCAGCTTGCATGAAAATCAACATCAATAAAACCAAAATTATAGCCACTTACGGTCCATCGTGTGCCGATAAAAGTATTTTGTTGGAAATGGTGAAAGCAGGGGTTGATGTTTTTCGTTTCAACTTTTCGCATGGCAGTTACGAGCAGCATTTGGAGGGTTTTAAATATGTAAAACAGCTTGCCACTGAGTTGGATGTAAATATTGGCATACTTGCCGATTTACAGGGGCCCAAAATCAGATTAGGGAAAGTGCGCGATAACCACGAAGTGCTGGAAGTGGGGCAAACTATCGAGATAACGAACAAAGAATGTGTGAGCACATTCAAACGCTTGTATGTAAGCTACGAACAGTTGCCGCAAGAAACAAACCCCGGTGAAATTATTATGATTGACGATGGAAAAATTGAACTCAAAGTAATTTCTACTAATAATGTTGATACGGTGATTGCGCGTGTGGTTACCGGTGGTAAAATAAGCAGCAATAAAGGTGTAAACCTGCCCGATACAAAAACTACTGTGCCGGCATTAACCGAAAAAGATAAGCGCGACTTGAAATTTGCCATGGAAAATGGCGCAAACTGGATTGCGCTTTCATTTGTGCGCTCGCCACGCGATGTGCGCCAGCTAAAAGAAATTATTGGTGAGAAGAACAGCTACATGAAAGTGATGGCGAAAATTGAAAAGCCAGAGGCGTTGGACGAGATAGATGAAATTATAAAAGCGGCTGATGGTATTATGATTGCGCGGGGCGATTTGGCAGTAGAAGTAGCGCAAGAAAAAATGCCGCTGATTCAAAAAGATATTATAAAACGTTGCATAAAATTGGCCAAGCCGGTAGTGGTAGCTACGCAAATGATGGAAAGCATGGTAGAGAATCCAAACCCCACACGTGCCGAAATTACAGATGTAGCGAATGCAGTAATTGACGGTGCCGATGCAGTGATGTTGAGTGGCGAAACCAGCACAGGCAAGCATCCGCTTAGAGTGATACAAGTGATGGAAAAAATACTGCGCAATATCGAAGGCAGCAATATTATTTACGATAAGGAGTTGAAGGCCGATAAAAAATCTTCCACCTTTATTAGCGATGCAATTTGCTACAATGCCGCACGCATGAGTGGCGAGCTAAACGGAAAAGCCATAGTGGGAATGACCTTTAGTGGATACACGGCTTTTATGCTCAGTAGCTATCGCCCCAAAGCGCAAATTTTCATTTTTACCGAAAACAGAGATTTGCTGAACGCATTAAGTATGTGCTGGGGTGTACGCGCTTTTTACTACAAAAATTTTGTGGGTACCGACACCACTATTCGTGAAGTGATAAAAACTTTGAAAGAAAAGGAACTTTTAAAAACAGGCGAAATTGTAATCAACATAGGCAGTATGCCTTTGGCCTCAAAAGGCAGAGCGAATATGGTAAAGGTAACTGTGGTAGAGTAGTTGTGCTAAATCGCAAAGTTATCTTGCACCTCATCGGTATGTAAGCCGCATTCTTTTTTGCTGGCATCCTCCCACCACCAGCGACCCGCTCGGAAGTCTTCGCCTGGGCGCACAGCGCGTGTGCATGGTTGGCAGCCTATGCTTGGAAAACCTTTGTCGTGCAATGGATTGTATGGAATGTTGTTAGAGGCAATAAAGGCTTTTACTTCATCAAGTTTCCAGTAAAAAAGCGGGTGATATTTGATGCACTGATGTGTTTCATCCCATTCTATTTGCTGCATTTCGCTGCGCCCTTCACTTTGTTCTGCTCTTATGCCGGTAATCCATATTCGAGCATCTTTTAAGGCGCGGGCAAGGGGCTCTATTTTTCTGATGTAGCAGCATTCTTTTCTGTTTTCTACCGATTCGTAAAAACTTAATGGTCCTTTTTCTGCCAGTAATTTTTGCACGGCATTAAATGCTGGAAACGCAGTTTCAATTTTTACACCATACTTTTCGTTGGTAGCATTCCAGGTAGAATATGTTTCGGGAAAATTGCGGCCGGTATCTAAAGTAAATACCCGAACAGGTAGTTTTTCTGAAAAAATAAAATGACTAATTGCCTGATCTTCCCAACCGAAACTTGTGGAAAATGCCACCGAGGCGGGATAACTTGCGCATAACTTTTGTATAAACTGAATGATGGTGCATTCAGCGGTTTCTTTAAGTAATTGCGGTATATCGTCTTTAAGGCTCGGCATTAAATTATGATTGTAATTTTACCGCAAGAATAAACTAAAGCAATGAGCAACGCCAATAGACTGTTTCCTGTTTTTCTGAAATTGGAAAATTTAAGACTCACCATTGTTGGCGGTGGGGTAGTGGCAACTGAGAAGTTGAATGCTATTGTAGCAAATAGCCCCGCAACGAAAACAAAAATTATTGCCACTTGCTTTTGCGATGAGGTGAAGGCAATTGCTAATAAGCACGCGAATGTAACATTGATTGAAAAACCCTACGATGTAGCCGATTTAAGCGATACTGATGTGTTGGTAGTAGCAGTGAATGATGGTGTGTTGAGCGCAATGGTGCGCAATGATGCTGTTGCAAAACGCATCTTGGTGAATGTTGCCGATAAGCCCGAATTGTGCGATTTTTATTTGGGTTCAATAGTGCAGAAAGGGAACATTAAAATTGCTATTTCCACCAACGGAAAATCACCTACGCTTGCTAAACGTTTGCGCGAGTTTTTTACCGATGTGTTGCCCGATGAACTAGATGATTTGGCCGAGAACTTGAATGCCTTGCGCAACACTTTGAAAACAGATTTTAATGAAAAAGTGAACACTATGAACAGGCTTACAAAAAAACTGCTCGAATGATGTATGTGAATTTATCCGCCCACCATCACACTCAGTTCTTCCCATTTTGCCATAGCTTTTTCAAGGTCTTGCTTTAGTGTGTTGTACTTTGAAAAAAACGCAGAGTCGTTTTGTAGTTGTTGAAATTTTTCGGGGTCTTGCAGTTGCTTTTCAGCAGCGGCAATCTCCTTCTCCAGCGATTCTATTAGCTGCTCCACTTTCGATAGTTCGTTTTTTAGCTTTTTATCTTCCTGTGGTTTAGCGCTGTTGTTCTCTTGTTTTGCTTTGGGTTCGTTGCTCTTGGCGCGTTGTAAGGCATTTTTTTCTTTTTCGGCTTCCCAACTGCGCATATCTTCGGCAGCTTTTTTCACTAAAAAGTCGTTGATAGAGCCGATGTGTTCTTTGATGCCTTCTTTGGTAAATTCAAAAATTTTATCCACTAAACCTTCCAAAAAGTCGCGGTCGTGGCTGATAACCAAAACGGTTCCATCAAAATTGTTGAGTGCGGTTTTTAGAATTTCTTTCGACATCATGTCTAAGTGGTTGGTAGGCTCGTCCAGCACCAAAAAGTTTCTTGGTTCTAAAATCAAACGGCACAAAGCCAAACGCCCTTTTTCGCCACCGCTCAGCACTTTTACTTTTTTGTAAACATCATCGCCTTTAAAAAGAAACGCACCCAGCAAATCGCGCAATTTGGTGCGAATGTCGCCAACAGCAACTCGATCCACAGTTTCTAAAACGGTGTCGTTGGGATCCATGCTATCGGCAGCGTGCTGCGCGTAGTAGCCTATTGTTACATTGTAGCCCAATGTTATTGTTCCGCTATTCATTGGCAGGTTGTCCACCATCATACGCGAAAAGGTGGTTTTGCCCATGCCGTTTTTACCTAAAAAGGCTACTTTTTCTCCGCGATTTATTTCAAGACTTTGGTTGTTGATTACTACTTTATCGCCAAAGCTTTTACTGATTTTTTCGGCAGTTATTACCACCTTGCCCGATGGCTTGGCCGGTGGAAAGCGCAAGTTGATGGCTGCTACATTTTCTTCTTCTACTTCTATTACATCCATTTTGTCGAGCTTCTTAACAAGCGATTGCGCAAAAGTGGCTTTTGATGCTTTGGCTTTAAAACGCTCGATGTTGCGTTCGAGCTGTGCTATTTCGCGCTGTTGGTTTTTGGCTGCATTGGCTACTTGTTCGCGTCTTTCTTTGCGCAAAACTGTGTAGCGCGTATATGGCACGGGGTAGTCTTCAATGTTTCCGCTCACTACCTCGATGGTGCGGTTGGTAATGTTATCTAAGAAAGTTCTGTCGTGGCTCACCATCATAATGGCACCGGGGTAGTCTTTCATAAATTTTTCAAGCCAAATCACCGATTCAATATCTAAGTGGTTGGTAGGCTCATCCAGTAAAATGAGGTCGGGTTTTTGCAATAAAATTTTCGATAGTTCAATACGCATTTGCCAGCCTCCGCTTAGTTGGCTAACCTTTTTTTCAAAGTCGGCAGCTTCAAAACCCAAGCCTTTAAGTACGCGCTCGGTTTGCTCGTCCATGCTGTAAGCATCGTGCATTTCAAGCTGATGTTCCACTTCTTGCACCTCGTTGATGAGTTCCATGTATTCATCGCTTTCGTAGTCGGTACGCGTTTCCAGTTCGTGAATAATCTGGTCTTTGCGTTTGATGATTTTGAGGGTTTCTTCAAATGCAGTTTTTGTTTCGTCAATAACCGATAGTTGCGATTGAGAGTTTATTTCTTGTGGCAAATAACCAATGATGGTTCCTTTTGGAAACATAATATCGCCACCATCAATTTGCTGAATGCCTTTTAGCACTTTCAACAAGGTAGATTTGCCGGCACCGTTACGGCCTACCAAACCTATTTTATCGTTTTTGTTGATGAGGAAAGACACTTCGTCAAACATGGTTCTGCCACCAAAAGCAAGGAAAACATTAGATACAGCTATCATAAGAGGGCGCGAATATAAGACATTAGATGTTAGATATTAGTGTAGTTGCAGCATACAAATGCTAAAAGGTGCTTGCAATGGGGGAGTAATAAATCTATTTCTTTCCTACTTTAGCGCGCTTAAACAAGGTGGCGCATTGCTGCCAGAAGTAGAATTTATTCAGCGCGTGCAGGGCAAACTATTTTTCTTTTTTCGGTGTTGTTTAATCCTCGCATTTTGCTGTTTGGCTTGCATGGGTTCTGTTGTTGCTCAAAAAAAAGATTTGTTTAAATCGAAACGCAGCAATAATGATACTTGGTTTTACAACGCTGTTCCCGATGTGCGTTATGGTATAGATTCAACCATTTTTAATATTGAAGAGTTTAATGCTATGCAACGCCCCGGTGCCGAGTATCTCAATATTGGCAATACTGGTAGCGCTGCTTATCCTTTAGTTTTTTCGCCTTTTAGGATAAATGGTTTTAATACCGGCTACAATCAATTTGAGGCATATCAATACAGATTTGATAGCGTAAAAATTTATCAAATGATGCGCCCTTATTCGCAAATTGCTTATTTGGTTGGGCAAAAAGTAGAGCAATATTTTAATGGTAAGTTTGCTGCACAACATAAGCAACGCATTCAATATGGTGTTGATTTTACTCGTTTCAACAGCCGCGGCACTTATCAAAACCAAAGCACGAATGTGAATGGATTTTCGCTTTATGGCAATTATGTTCCTCGCAACAATGCTTTTTCGCTTCAAACAGTTATGGTGTTCAACAGCAATGTTGTAAAAGAAAATGGTGGCGTAAAAGAAGATGTTTTTGCAAAAGGTTCAACTCTTATTTCAAAAGAACTTGCCGCTGTAAATTTGCTTAATGTCATCAATAATTACCAAGAGATAAAATGGATGCTCAAAGCTGCTTATCATTTAGGAAAAAAGGAAGAGATAAAAACCGATTCGGGAAGTTACAAAGTAACTATTCCAACTTTTAAGATTGGTTATGCTTTTACCACCGGGCGCGATAAGTATAAGTATGTTGATGGTCAAGCCGATTCAAGCTACTATGGTAAATATTACACTTATAAAGATTCCATGAAGCACGATGCAAGCTTTATGCTTGTTGGCAACGAAGTATTTTTGGAGTTTACCGGACAAACAAAGCGCAAAACAAAAGAAGTTAGAAGTGATGCGCCAAGTATTGTTGATACATCTTTTGCAAGGATTGATTCATTAGTGGGAGATTCGACTATAACGTTGCGCGATTCTTTATTGACAATTGTTTACGATTCATCATTTATTCATCAAGCCAACTTTAAAGCTATTGCTGCACTGCATTTCGATTATATTGGTGTGAACCAAAACAACTTTCGCGACAAAGAGTATAACTTCTATTTACGAGCCGGTATTCAAAACAATCCATTGGCAAAGTCGCGTATTTTGTATGCTGCAAAAGTGGCGTTCTACTTTGCCGGATATAACCAAAGCGATTTGCGGTTGGATGGTAGTGCCGGCTACAACTTTGGCAAGTTTGGCAGGGTAGAGGGTGTGGTAAATTATCACCTTACCGAAGCACCTTACAATTACCAAAATTACTGGGGCAAAGCATATCGAATCATCAACAATTTTCCCAAACAAAATGTGTTGGCTTTTGGCGGTAATTATAGTTTTTCGCATCGCATTATCGGTTTTGCTGCCGATGCCATGTATTATTATGCCAAAAATTACTTTCACTTTACTTCGCCTACCGATGCTACTTATGATGTATCGAATGCCAATGTGCTGGTTGTTCACGCTGCTAATCGCTTAGGTGTAAAAGGCTTTCATTTCGATAACGATGTGTGGTTTCAATTGGTTGGAAACAGCAAGGCAATTCGCTTGCCACAGTGGGTTACGCGCAGCAGTATTTATTATGAACGCAGGTTGTTTAAAAAAGTGTTGTGGTTTAGTATCGGTTTTGATGTGCGTTATAACGCGCCATTTTTTGGCAACACATACCATCCGTTATCGGGGCAATTTTATGTGCAAGATGCAACACGGCTAAATTTTTATCCAGTATTAGATTGGTTCTTGAATATTAAAGTGAAGTCGCTGCGCATAACCATGAAAGTAGATAACATCAGTTCTTACTTTGGTTCGCGGGGATATTACACTGCACCCGGCTATCCGGCTGCCGACCTTGCTTTTAAAATGGGTGTGAGTTGGAGATTTTGGGAATAGGGTGTTGATGCCATAAACAATGAAAATGGTTTGTTTGAAACAAGTAGTAATACATGGCAATACATACTTTAGTATTATTGTTTTTCTGTAGAAAATGAAAAGACTGGTTTTATGCTTTTGTTTGATGTATGGCTGCGCGCTTTTGGCTCAGCGAAACATTGCGTATCGCAGCAATTTTCAATACAGCGGCACGCTTGCAAACCTTTGGGGCTACTACGATTCCATTAATCAAAAAGAGTACGCATTAGTAGGTGTTGAATTTGGGCTTTCAATTGTAGATGTTACCAATCCCAATGCGCCTAAGCAACTTTTTTTTATTGATGGCGATTCAAGTTTGTGGCAAGAGCCCAAAACGTGGAAGCAATATGCGTACATGACCAACGAGAAAGGAGCGAAAGGCATTATGATTGTGGATATGAGCAATCTGCCTTCATCGGTAAATGTTGTGTTTTGGAAAGGCTCGCCAAGTTACAGTTACGAAGGTCGTTCTCATTCATGTTTTATTGACGAAAACGGTATTTTGTACCTTACCGGGAGCCAGCTTCACAGCGGAGTTTTGATGTTTGATTTAAAACCCAATCCGCTTTCTCCGGCTTATCTTGGTATGTACTCCGATTTTTATGTTCACGATTGCTTTGCGCGAGGCGATACACTTTGGGCAGCAGAGATAATGAATGGAAATATTTCGGTGGTAGATGTAAGAGATAAAGCAAATCCGGTTTTGTTGGCGCGTTTTCAAACACCTTACACCTTTTCGCACAATTGCTGGCTTTCGGAAGATGGCAAATATCTTTATACAACCGATGAGCGCGGCTATGCCACTGTTGCTTCATACGATGTAAGCGATTTAAGTAATATTACTTTGTTAGATGAGTATCGCCACTCCGATTACGATAGTTTGATTCCGCACAATACTTACATAAAGGCTGATGGCTATTTGTACACAAGTTACTATCGTGCCGGCCTTACCATTGTAGATGCGCACAAGCCCGATAATTTGGTAGAAGTGGGCGATTACGACACCTCGCCTTTTGGAAACGCCAATGGCTTTGAAGGTTGCTGGGGTGTTTATCCGTTTTTGCCATCGGGTAACCTAATTGCCAGCGATAGACAGGAAGGTTTGTTTGTACTAACACCCGAGCTGAAACGTGCATGTTATTTAGAAGGTAAAATTACCGATGCTAATGGAGAAGCCTTACCCAATATTGATGTGAGTTTTGTAGGGGGGCGAACTGTAAAACGCAGCAATTTTATTGGCGATTACAAAACGGGAATTGGCAATGCCGGAAAGTATGATGTGCGCATCTACGATAGAAACAATCGTTGCGCATCAAAAATTATTACTGATGTAGAAATGAAAGCAGGGCAAACAACTATTCTTGATGTTCAACTTAATTGTGTGGTGAGCGATATTGAAAATGTTAGCGCTGTTGATGCTTTTGTATCGCCTACGCTTTTTAATAGCAGCACCACATTGTTTACTCGAAATTTCAACCACGCTGCGTTTGTGGTGGTTTCGGATGTTTCGGGTAAAACAATACAAACATTTAATGTTGAAAATAATACAGTAAACTTTGGCGAACAACTATCTTCGGGCATGTATTTGGTGCGTGTAATTGCAGCCGATTCCGAAAAAATTATCAAAATACTTAAAGCAAAAAATTAATTTCTTGGATAATGAATTTAGAAACAGAACTAAGCAAATTTCGTTTTCACACAAAGGTTGAATCTCGATGGAGCGATGTAGATGAAATGCGCCACATCAACAATGCAGTTTACCTTACCTATTTTGAGGAAGCTCGCTTGCGTTATTTTCTACAGGCATGTAATATTGATTGGGAAAAAGAAGGTGTGATTTTAGCAACGGCAACAGTGAATTACCACCAACCGTTGCTCTTTACCGACCATGCAGAAATATACGTGCGCACAACCAAAATGGGCAACAAAAGCTTTGAGTTTCAATATCTGATTGTGCGTGTAGGGCAAGATGGTAAACTTACTCTACTAACTTCCGGTGTTTCTACACAAGTAATGTTCGATTATAAAAATAACATTAGTGTGCCTGTGCCAACATACATCCGCGAAATGCTATCGGCTTACGAAATCACAAAGTTTTAATCTTCCCAGCATGGCCAAAGTTGTAAAAGTTGGTTTGTTTGGTGTGGGGCACTTGGGCAAAATTCATGCCCGCTTGCTTAAAGAAATTGCTGGGTACGAAGTAGTAGGTTTTTTTGACCCTCAAGATGCCCCAGCACAACTTGCTGCTACCGAATTTGGTTTGCAGCGATTTGAAAATCAGCAACAGTTGATTGATGCAGTTCAAGCAGTTGTAATTGCTGCACCCACACTTGCTCATTTCGATATTGCTACGGCTGCGCTGCGGGCGGGCAAACATATTTTTGTAGAAAAACCAGTAACCGAAACCACATTACAGGCCAAAAAACTTACCGCAATGGCAGAAGAAGCTGGGGTAAAAGCCATGGTAGGACATGTAGAGCGATTCAATCCGGCAATGCTGGCTATTGATGCAAAAAAAATCAACCCTGTTTTTATAGAAGTGCACCGCCTTGCGCAGTTTAACCCAAGGGGAACAGATGTGAGTGTTGTTCACGATTTAATGATTCACGACCTCGATATTATTTTAGGATTGGTGAAATCGCAGGTGTGCAAAGTTAGTGCAAGCGGAGTGGCAATAATTAGTTCGTCATTAGACATTGCCAATGCGCGTATTGAGTTTACAAATGGATGTGTGGCAAACGTAACCGCAAGCCGCATTTCTTTAAAGAACATGCGCAAAATGCGGGTGTTTCAACCTGGAGCTTACATTGGTATAGATTTTTTGAAAGGCAAAAGCGATGTGTTGAAGATGCACCATAAGCAACCTTCGTCCGAAATTCCAAGTTTTGAAATTGACTTTGGCGACAAAAAGAAATTCATTACCATGGAAACACTTTCAAAGCAAGATGTAAACGCCATTAAGTTAGAGTTAGAGATGTTTCACAAAAGCATTACACAGAATAAACCCGTGCCTGTAAGTGTGGAAGATGGTTTTAAAGCCATGCAACTAGCACAAAAAGTAATGGATGCAATAGAAAAGCACGCTGGCGGTGTGAAAATGAAATGAACTACGGCATTCTTAGTTTTGTTACACTTTATAGATGCTAACCTCGTTTACTATATGCCAATTGCTTATTACTAAAATCATATTGTTTTTGTGAAAGCAAAGATGAACTTCGCCCCAAATAAAAATGAGATTCAACATGAGGCGTTTATTGAAAATTGTTAGCCTAATTGCAATGCCACTTGCGGTTATGCTTTATACAGTAGGGTGCAATTCCAAGCCCGGCAAAATTGCCTTAGACGTAACCAAAGCGCCATTTAAAACCCTTTCGGAATATAATTTTTTTGTAGGTGCTTTGAACGAGTTGAAGCCAAACGAACGTCTCTTACCATACGATTTGAACTCTTCGTTATTCACCGATTATGCATTTAAAGCGCGGTTTGTTTTTATCCCCGAAGGAAAATCAACAGAATATGATACAACCGAGTCGTTGAAATTTCCTGTTGGTACTTGCCTTATAAAGAACTTCTACTACCCCGATGATTTTAAAAAACTGGAGGGAAAAAGAAGAATTATTGAAACAAGATTGTTGATACACCGCGAGTCGGGTTGGGATGCTTTGGGGTATGTGTGGAACGATGAGCAAACAGATGCTGAGTTAAAAAATGCAGGCGATATAAAAGAAATCAGTTGGCTGCATTATGATGGCACTAAGCGCACGGCCGATTACATAGTGCCCACCAAAAGCCAATGTAAAGGTTGCCACTGGTTCGATAATGCCATTCGCCCCATTGGTCCCAAAATTCGCAACCTGAATAAAGATTACAATTATGAAGCCGGCAAAGCAAATCAGTTAGAAAAATGGGTAAGTATGGGCTTGCTTACAAACTTGCCTGCGGTTGCCAGTTGCCCAACATTGCCCGATTGGCAAGATAGCGTAAAATATACACTAAACGAACGTGCTCGCGCATATTTGGAAATCAATTGTGGACATTGCCATAACCCAAAAGGACCGGCATATACATCAGGATTTTATGTAGATTGGCTAAGTAAAGACCCTTCGGCACTTGGTATTTGCAAGTCGCCAGTTGCAGCAGGCAAAGCAACCGGTGGGCGGCTGTTTACAATAAAACCTGGTAGCCCGCAAGAGTCTATTGCAGTGTTTAGAATGGAGTCGGACGATCCAAGTATCCGAATGCCTGAATTAGGCAAGCAATTAATACACACCGAAGGCGTTGTGCTTATTCGCCAATGGATTGCCGCTATGCCTGACAATGCTTGCGAAATGTAACATTGATGTATAAAACCAAAAACGCTTGCATGGTGCAAGCGTTTTTAGGTATTAAGCGGAAAGAGAGGGATTCGAACCCTCGGTACCTTTTCAAGTACACACGCTTTCCAAGCGAGCCCGTTCAGCCACTCTGGCATCTTTCCCAATTGGGTGGCGAACCTACACATATTCAGCAAAATCTATACTCGAATTTTGCTGTTGCGGGCAAATTATTACTTTCACAACATCACATCACACAAAATTGACTGGCTATGAAAATTCTAAAAAACATTGCAATTGCACTTTTGGTAGTGCTTGGTGTAGCTCTCGTAGGAATCTATTTTTTACCTAATAACTATACCGTAAGTAGGTCGGTAGAAATATACAGAACTCCCGAGGAAGTTTTGGCACGCATTACAAACTACAATACTTGGAACGATTGGAGCCCGTGGTACGCATTAGAGCCTACCGCAAAGCAAACATTTAGCGGAGAA
>CAZYXR010000014.1:47162-47711 GCA_964650845.1 uncultured Chitinophagaceae bacterium | reverse complement strand
GAGAAACTTGCTGAAGACTGGCAACCTCTACTGTTGGTTACAGTTACAGAATAATTACCAGGCAATAAACCGCCCATGTTTCCAGATGTAGTAGTTGAATCCACCAATGGATCGGTATCAATGTTCCACTGGAAAGTTCTTTGACCAGTAGTGTAGCCTGACAATGCACTCACAGCGGTTGCTTTTGCACCGCAATTAATGCTGTATGGGCTATTGGCAAAATTAACACCAATACCATTGTTCCTTACCACAAAAACAGAAGTGTCATTCACCAAACCAGTTGAATCAGTTCCAATTAAAGTAATCGTATCGTTTTGGTTAGTATTTGGCAAAGTTAAAGTAACCTCTTCGTCATTTGTAGATGAAAGTGTTCCGGTTTTAGAACTCCACACAAATGTAGCTTCTGATGAACCAACAAAGTTTGCTTTCAAATCAACTTGGCTACCCGGGCAAGCTTCAGTAACACTTGGCACTACTGCTACACTAAAGTTATCGTTGGTAACCTCAACATCTGCATACATAGTGAAGTTTTGCAAAAGGAATCTGTTG
>CAZYXR010000014.1:23741-47152 GCA_964650845.1 uncultured Chitinophagaceae bacterium | reverse complement strand
TTACTTTAAAGTTCATGTATCCAACACTATTTGGAATGATTGCAGATACCGCAAATGCAGTATCTTGGCAACGTTCGTGATAACCAGCATACACAACCAGTTTATTGGCTGTATCTCCTTTAAAATCAACTCTGAAACCAAAAGTTTCTCCTTGTTGCAATTGAACATTCATATTCTCGCGCCCCAAAAAGTAAACTGTTCCGTTTGGAGATGAAACAGAATCTAATGCCCAATCGCTAGGATTAAAATTATATGAAGAATCAGCCCAAATGGTTGTTGGCTCAGAATTCAAACTCTCATTTACACCCGAACCGCTAATCAAACCAGCTAAACTTGGATTGGTCCATGCGTAGTTTGCAGGTAATTTGAACAATGAAACTTTGAAAGTATCAGGTTTGTTGCTTGCATTTTTTTGGAAAATAGCAGGAAAATAAACCGCTGAAACTTTTACAGTACTTTTTGCCTTAGGGTAAAACTTCACTTTGTATGATTGGAAATCATCAGTGTTTTCTTGCAATGAGTCGAACAACACAGCCATGTTTCTTAAAGTTGCAAAAGACTCATTCGGTAGGTTTCCGTTCATCTCCCAAATGTAACCTGTATTAGTGTATCCTTTCTCATCAGCCCACGCTTCTTCGTTTGCTCTGTATGAAATTGAAAACGCACTAGTTGTTGACCTGCCGGAAACTGCAGACTTAGAATTTTTAGCACGATTTGGAACTGGCGCATTTGCTGCAACCTTACCACCCAAAGCCACATCAACAGGATTCACCTGTTTGCTTTGCGCATTAGCCGACAAAAGGAAAAATCCCATTGCGAGTAGTGTAAACAATTTTCTCATTGCTCTTTTTTTGTTTGATTTAAATTATTGATGTAAAAGTAACCTTTCCGTAAAAAGGACGGCAAATGAAAGTAAAATAGTTGTGCGCTACAATAGATTTATTACAAATCTCTGACAATTTAACTTTCGTTTTTTGTTGCCACTAAGCCTTAACAGTAAGAATTACACGATTTTAGAAGTTGAATATTATTTATCTATAACTAAGTTCGCCATCAAAACAAACGATGTTAAACTTGTTTAACGCAATCCGATGAAATCCATTAAAGCATATTTCTGCTTGGTTAATACACACAAATGGGCAAGAACATTAGCAACTACAATGCTCCTTTGGTGTTTCGTAATTTACACACATGCTCAAGTAAAAGGGATTGTGCGCGGTCAGGTATTGGACAAGGATTCAAAATATCCATTGATGGGTGCAAAAGTGATGCTGATTGACTCTGGCGCATTCAATGCAGCAGCAACTGACGATAATGGCTACTTTAAGTTAGAAGTGCCACTTGGCAGGGCTTCCATTCGCATTTCATACATTGGCTACAATGATGCATCATTCAACAACCTTCAAGTAATTGCGGGAAAAGAAACTCAGTTAAATGTTTTGCTCGAAGAAAAAGTAAGCGCAATAAGCGAAGTTGTAATTGTAGGTAACAAAGAGCAAGGGCAAGCAAAAAACGAATTTGCAGCTATCAGCGCACGATCGTTTGATGTAGAACTAACAAGCCGCTTTAGCGGCAACAGAAACGACCCATCGCGAATGGCAACAAACTTTGCAGGCGTAAGTGGGGCAAACGATGCCCGAAACGACATTATTATAAGAGGGAACTCGCCCATGGGAATGCTCTGGAGATTAGAGGGAATAGACATTCCAAGCCCTAATCACTTCGGAGGGTTTGGCAGCACAGGCGGACCGGTTGGAATGCTGAACAACAACACACTTTCGCGGGGCGATTTTATGACATCTGCCTTTCCTGCCGAATACGGCAACGCGCTCTCTGGTGTATTCGATTTGGGTTTGCGCAATGGCAATAAAGACAAATACGAGTTTATGGCACAGCTTGGCTTCAATGGCATTGAAGCCGGAGCCGAAGGTCCATTTGCAAAAAAGAAAAGTCAAGCATCCTTTTTATTGAATTACCGCTACTCTACTTTGGGTTTGTTCAAGTTATTGAAGGTGAATTTTGGAACCGGCACTGCTGTACCCGAATATCAGGATTTGACATTTAAAGTAGATGTGCCAACTAAAAATGCAGGCATCTTCCGCTTTTGGGGTTTGGGCGGTTTAAGCAAAATTGAATTAAAAGGCTCTTTGGTAGATTTGGCTAAAAACCCAAAAAACCTATACGGCAACGAAAATGTAGATATTTACAACAAAGTGCGCACAGGTGTGGTTGGATTCTCGCATACTTACTTTTTAAACAAAAAATCTTATTACAAATTAAATCTTGCAGCATCGCACCAAACGCAGTTTGCCGATATAGATTCGGTAGGCTTAGATGATAGAACTCAAATCATTCGCGTAAACAAAGTTGCGCTCAAGCAAAACAAGTACAGCGCACACATTTTGTACAACAATAAAATCAATGCAAAAAACACAGTTACCACAGGCATTCACGCCAATGTTTACGACCTGCAATTTGCCGATAGCTTTTTAATAAATAACACTTTTGTGCCAGTAAAATCGGGCAAAGGCTTCAGTGCGCTGCTCGAATTGTATGGCATGTGGAAACACAAGTTTACCGAGCAGCTTACCTTAAACACGGGCTTCCACCTGCAATATTACACGCTCAGCAAAAGCATTGCACCCGAACCGCGTGTTGGTTTCAAATATCAATTTCGAGAAAATCAATCTATATCATTAGGCTATGGCCTACACCACCAAATTCAACCGCTGCCTACCTACTACAATCAAGATGTTACCGACCCCGCAAATCCCATTGCCACAAATTTGAATGTTGGTTTTTCGCGTAGCCAACATGTGGTGCTGGGCTACGATTTGAACTTTTTTAAAGACTTTAGACTTAAAACCGAAATCTACTTTCAATACATTGACAAAGCACCCGTGGAGCCTTTCAGCAGCTCATTTAGCATGTTAAATGCAGGCGCAGATTTTGCCACACCCAACAACAACTATTTAGTAAATGCCGGGCTTGGCAGAAACTACGGGTTAGAAGTAACTGTTGAAAAATTTTTCACAAAAGGCTATTATTTTCTCGTAACAACGTCTGTATTTCAATCGCAGTATCGCGGCAGCGATAAAGTGTGGCGCAACACTGCTTTCAATGGCTTGTATGTTGTGAATGCACTTGCGGGCTATCAATACATTTTTGGTGGAAAGAAAAAAGACAAAACCAAACGATATGCCGTGGCTATTGATATGAAAACAACCGGAGCAGGCGGGCGGTATTACACACCCATTGATGAAGTTGCCAGTGCCGCAGCACGAAAAGAGGTGCGTTTGGAATCGGAAGCTTTTAGCAAAAAATATACCGATTATTTCAGACTCGATTTAAAGCTCACTTTCCGGTTCAGCGGCAAGAAAGTAACACAAGAACTTTCCACCGATTTTCAAAATATAGCCAACATCAAAAATATTTTCCGCAAAGTGTATAACCCACGCAACAACACTTTGAACAATGAATACCAACAAGGCATTTTTATACTACCACAATACAAGTTGTTGTTTTAATTTTTTTGATTCGGCATTGGTTTATTAACCTTGCTCGAAATATCAATAAAATGTACAGTACTATTCTATATGAAGTAACAAATGGCGTTGCCACACTTACCATGAACCGCCCCGACAGGTTCAATGCTTTTAATGAAACCATGAGCGCAGAATTTATTGACGCAATAAAAAAAACAACAAAAGACGAAACCGCCAGAGTGCTTGTAATTACAGGCGCGGGCAAAGCATTTTGCAGCGGGCAAGACTTAAAAGATGTAGAAGGAGCAAAAGGCCGCAGCTTGGCCGATTCGGTTGTGCGCAGATACAACCCGATGATTTTAGGCATACGTGAAATGGCAAAGCCTGTAATAGCAAAAGTGAATGGCGTAGCTGCCGGTGCAGGTGCTTCGCTGGCATTTGCCTGCGATATGGTTGTGGCAGCCGAAAATGTAGCTTTTGTAGAAGCCTTTGTAAACATTGGTTTGGTGTTAGACTCTGGCGGTTCCTACTTTTTACCACAAGGCGTAGGCTACCACAAAGCATTTGAACTTTCTACACTTGGCGATAAATTCAGTGCACAAGAAGCATTGGAGTGGGGCATTGTAAACAAAGTAGTTGCAAACGAGCAATTAGACGAAGTAGTAAACCTACTGGCAAGCCGCTATGCCAACGGAGCAACCAAAGCAATCGGCATGATTAAAAAAATGCTTAATAAGGCAAGCACATCATCGCTGGCAGAAATGTTGCAGCAAGAAGCATGGCATCAGGAAATAGCAGGGCGCAGCCAAGACTACAAAGAAGGAGTAACTTCCTTTAACGAAAAGCGTAAACCCGATTTTAAAGGGAAATAACCAAGTATTTTCTTCTGTTTTAAAAATTCGTGTATTTTTCGGTTTCAGTTTTCTAAAAAAATATCATGTCGCGATTTATAAGTGTGCTTTCGGTAACACTTTTTTTATTGTTAAACACCATCACCGCTCAAGACATTTCTAATGTAGATGAGTTGAACGCCAAAGCCCGCGAATTATTGCAGAACAGCAGTTCGCTGAATATAGAAGATGCGCGATCTACCGCAACCGAAGCTTTAACAAAAGCAGTGCAACTGGGTTACACCAAAGGCGAAGCCGAAGCCTACCTTATTATGGCCGAAACTTATGAACTCGAAGGAAACCCTGCATTAGGTTTACGATTCAGAAAAAAAGCGCAAAAAAAATTGGCAAATCCCGATGCGCAAACAACGGTAATCATTCAGCAACCACAACAGAAAAAACTGGGCGATTTTCCGATACCGGTAGAAACGCGACCACGAGAGCGCACACTTGAACAAGATTATGTAGAACAGCGCCCGGTTGAAGTTAGAAAACCAACACCACAGCCAACAGTCGCGCCATCATTCAAATCATCGGGCAATGTTGACTCTGATATAAAAAACAGAATGAGCGAATTGGAGCAAAAACAAAAAATGATTGAAGAGCTTCAACGCCAAAGAAGCGAACAAGCCGAGGCAATGGGCGAGCAATCAGAACAGGCAGCAAGAATCGAAGCGCAGCTTGCTCAACAACAAGCAGAATACGAAGCTACAAAAAGCCAAATTGCAGCTTTGGAACAAGAAAAAGAAAACAACGACTTACGTATCAAACAGCAAAGAATAGTTGGCATTATTTTGATAAATGCAGTGTTGGTTGCGCTCATTTTCATCTTTGTTGTTATCAGGCAAATACGGGCAAAAAACAAAGCAAACCAAGAACTTGCTAAAACTTTAGACGAACTAAAATCTACACAAGAGCAATTGGTGCAAAAAGAAAAACTGGCATCGCTGGGGCAGCTAACAGCCGGTATTGCACACGAAATCCAAAACCCATTGAACTTTGTAAACAACTTTGCCGACCTTTCGATTGAACTATTGGAAGAAGTAAAAGAATCGGACGATATCGAAGAAATAAAAGAAATAGCTGGCGATTTAATTCAAAACCTTACCAAAATCCATCATCATGGCAAACGTGCCGATAGCATTGTAAAAAACATGTTGCAACACAGCCGCGAACAAAAAAGCGAGAAAGAAGCAACCGACTTAAACGAATTGCTAAAAGAGTTTGTAAACCTTGCCTACCACGGCTTACGCGCTACCGACAAAAATTTCAATTGCAAAATTGAGCAGGAGTTAGACAAGTCTTTACCAAAATTAAATTTGGTGAAACAAGATTTAGGTAGAGTGCTGTTGAATATGTTCAACAACAGTTTTTATTCTATCAGCAAAAAAATTGTTTCCAGCAAAGACGATTATCAACCCGTGCTAAGCATCAATACCGAAACCAAAGACAACAAAGCTGTAATTGTAATTCGCGACAATGGCTTGGGTATGAGCGAAGATGTAAAACAAAAACTTTTCAATCCGTTTTTTACTACCAAACCAACGGGCGAAGGCACCGGCTTAGGCTTATCCATCAGCCACGATATAATAGTGAAATTGCACGGTGGCTCTATAGAAGTAGATTCAAAAGAAGGCGAATATGCCGAGTTTAAAATTTCATTACCAATTGCATAAAATTTCAAAATTATGGCACTAAGAATTTTGGTTGTAGATGACGAAGAAGATGTTGAATTACTCTTCCGCCAACGTTTCAGAAAAGAAGCAAATGAAGGCAAGGTAAATTTGCATTTTGCCAACTCGGGCGCAAAGGCATTGTTGGAATTGCAGGATGTTTCTAATCAAGACATCATCATTATTCTCTCAGACATCAATATGCCGGGCATGACCGGCTTGGAATTGCTGGAAAAAATAAAGCAGAAATATCCAAACAAGAAAGTGATGATGATTTCGGCCTATGGCAACGAACAATACATGAACGAAGCACAACAAAAAGGTGCTGACGATTTTTTTACAAAGCCAGTTGATTTTAAATTATTGAAAGAAAAAATTCTTTCGGGCAATATCTAACAATGTCGGCTGCCGATAACAAAACACGATGTGGCTGGTGTTTAAAAGAATCAATTTACATCAAGTATCACGATGAAGAATGGGGCAAACCCGTGCATGACGACAGGTTGCTTTTTGAATTTCTTGTTTTAGAAAGTTTTCAAGCCGGTTTAAGCTGGCTTACTGTGCTTAAAAAACGCGATAACTTCCAGAAAGCATTTGTGAATTTTGACGCAAAAAAAGTAGCGAAATTTGATGCCGCTAAAGTTGAAGCACTTATGCAGGATATGGGCATTATTCGCAACCGTTTAAAAATTGAATCCGCCATCAACAACGCAAAACTCTTTCTTGGAATTCAAAAGGAGTTTGGCTCTTTCGATAAATACATTTGGAGTTTTACCGAAGGTAAAACCATTATCAATCATCCAAAATCACTATCGGAAATTCCTGCAAAAACAGCCATTAGCGATGCCATGAGTAAAGACATGGGCAAGCGCGGATTTAAATTTCGCGGCTCTACAATATGTTATGCTTTTATGCAGGCTGTGGGTATAGTAGATGACCATTTAGAAGATTGTTGGAAGAAAAAAAGCAAGTGATTATTCATGCAGCAGCTTCTTCCACACAGAAGTTCTCATTTGTTTCTTCTCGCTATTCTTCCTTTTAGCTTGTTGCCTTGCTTTTATGGTGCTTTGCGATGGAGTCGAAGGCTTGCGCACTTTGGGTTTTTGCAGTGCTTTATCTATCAACAAGATTAGTGCTTTTATAGCCAATTCTTTGTTTTTGTATTGCGAACGGGTTGCTTCGCTTGCAACAGAGAGAAGCCCCTCGGCACTTATTTTATTGCGCAGTTTTTGTTGAATCAACACTTTCTCTTCGCTGTTCAAATGGTCGGTATTAAAAACATCGAACGAGGCAATCACCTTTGTATTCACCTTGTTTACATGCTGCCCACCTGCCCCACCACTGCGCGAAGTTTTAAAAATGAATTCTGTTTCAATGCCGCGAAGTTTTACGCTTTTCATTCTGCTGTTTTCACTTTCAATTCACTTTGAAAAATCTGATGAGTCCACTTCTTTTTACCTCTGCGGTTAAACGTTTCCATAGTGCATATCCTATTGCCAGCTTCGCCTGTGATGGTGATTTTGCCAAAATTTCGATAAGCAAATCTTGTTCCCTCAACACGCAACGGATTATTATTCAACTTCAAAATGCCAACAGGCAATGGTGGCGATGTTAAAGGCGAACACGAATAGTCGTAAAGCGGGTAACCCTTCCACTCTTCTTTACACAACTCTGTAAAGTGCATATCGCCACTTAAAAAAATCACGCCTTTAATGTTATGCTCCACAATAAAATCAAACAACTCGCTGCGCTCGCGGCTGTATTCATTGTACTTTTCGCCAAAGCCCATGCGGCTAACTACCTGCGAACCAATGGCTATGAATTTAAAAGACGCTTCGCTGGTAAGTAGTTGTTGTTTTAACCACAGCAATTGAGTTTCGCCCAAAAACGGAGCAGTAGAATCGCCTCTTGTGCCACGAAAATAACGATTATCCATCATAAAAAAATCGGCATCGTAGCGGCTGAACTTAAAGTAATTGCCATTAAAAGCTTCGGCATCGGGATAAGTGTTGGGCCAAAAACCTTTAAATATTTTCAAGATAGAATCTTTTAAAGGAAAGTCCCCTGCTGCATCATTGGGGCCATAATCGTGGTCGTCCCAAATAGCATAATTGGGTTGGTTGCCAATGAAATTATTCAGCGATTTGAATTTTCTGCGCACACTCATGTATCGTTTAAACATTCCATCGTAACTTTTGTAGTGCGGTCGCCACATGTAAACGTTGTCGCCCAACCAAAGCATAAAATCGGCTTGTTGCTTGCGCATACGTTTTAATATCAAATCGGAAGCTCCCGGAAAAATTGGGCGCAAAATATCTGTTTGCAACAGCAAACACGAACCGGTTACAAAGTTAAAGTCGTTTACAGTAGTGTCTTTGGGCGTGCGAAAACCCACTTTCCCATTGGTGCCCCAGCCATCAATACTCACCAACACATTGTAGTATCTATCGGGCTTCAGGTTCGTAAAAGTCATTGTAAGTGCAATGTGCCCTTTGCTGTTTTTTATGTATTGAGCATCGGTTGGATAAAGCACGTTTTTTTCGGCAGTATCACCAAGAATCACAGCATTGTTACCATTGCCTCTATAACCAATCCAAACTTTTGCCGATGTAGGCGTAACAGAACCAACCACCGGGTTGCAAAACAATTTGGGTTTTTGTGCTTGGATAAAAATGGAAATGGAAAAGAAAAAAAGAAAAAATATAAATCGCATTGCGTGGTAAAAATATAAGAATATAGTGGACGAGGTGTATGATTTTAATAGTCCCACACGGGATTGCGGCTGCCGCGAACATAATCGCGCATTTTAATCCAAAAGGCAATAATCATATAAACTATTACTGGCGAGCCAAGTGTAAAACAACTGGTGTAGATAAAAAACAAACGAATGTTTTTGATGGGCATACCCAATTTTTCGCCCAACTTTGAGCAAACACCAAACGCATTGGATTCTACAAGAAATTTTAAATTTTCAGTTTGCAACATCTTCTTTTCGGTTCAAAAAAATTGTTGTGTAATGGTTGCTTTTTCGCCACCCGAAGTAACAAACTTTTTCGCAAAACATCACATCGCAATTCTGCTTCACAAAGCACTCTGCACAAATTGAAACAAAATTATAGTTGCCATGTTCTTGGGATATTGATTTTTGGCGGTTATAATTGTATATTGAAAAAAGCTATTTTTGGCGAGGATACCTCATTTAATATTACTAATATAATTAGCTGGCTATGAAGCTGACCTTAGATAAAAAAGAAAGATTGTGCCATGTGCGTTTGCACGAGGAAAGACTGTTGAGCACACTTGCTCCACAATTGAAAAGTGAATTGGTTTACCTCAACACCGAAGGTTATCGCAATATTATTTTAGATTTATCTGAAGTGGAATTCATTGATTCGTCAGGGTTGAGCGCGCTTTTGGTGGGCAATAGGCTGTGCAAAGAATCGAGCGGCACATTTGTATTAACCGGCTTGAATGCACAAATAACCAAGCTGATTAAAATATCGCAATTAGAGCCTATTTTAAATATTGTGCCAACCGTAAGCGAATCGGTTGATTATGTAATGATGGAAGAGCTAGACCGCGATTTGCGCGGGTAATCCATTCTGTTTTTTACTCATAAATTCATTTCTATTTAGTGCAGTTTGAGGTTACAATTTTGGGAAGCAACGGAGCAATTCCGGCTTATAACCGACACCCTTCTGCTCAAATTGTTACATACAACGGTCATAATTTTTTAATTGATTGCGGAGAAGGCACACAGTTGCAAATGAATCGCTATGCCATAAAAAGAGGCAAACTCGATAATCTTTTTATCTCTCATTTACATGGCGACCACTACTTCGGCTTAATTGGTTTGATAAGTTCCTTTAACCTGAATTACCGAACTGCGCCATTAAACATTTATGGACCACAAGGTTTAGATGAAATTATCAACGCGCATTTAAAATGGGGGCAAACCATGTTGCGCTACGAGATATTTTTTCATCCTGTGCGAGCCGATGAGCCGCGCAAGATTTATGAAGATGACTTTCTTACTGTAGAAACCATAATTTTAAAACATCGCTTGCCTACAACAGGATTTTTGTTTCGCGAAAAACCCAACCTGCCCAACATGAGGCGCGATAAAATTCAAGAATACAATCTTACACGAGAAGATATTTTAAGCATAAAAGATGGAGGCGATTATGTTACGCCCGATGGCAAGGTGATTCCAAACAGCGAACTTACACTTGCTCCGCGCGCTGCACGCAGCTATGCTTATTGTTGCGACACCGTTTACAACGAAGATATTTTACCACAGATAATGAATGTTGATTTACTGTATCACGACTCCACTTTTATTACCGAGCAATTGGAGCGTGCTGTAGAAACCATGCACACTACTTCAAAACAATCGGCCGAATTGGCTGTAAAAGCAAATGTCAAACAGCTACTATTGGGGCATTTTTCTGCCCGCTACGAAGATTTGACTTTGCTGCTCAACGAAGCTAAACCTGTTTTTGACAATTCGGTTTTGGCTATTGAAGGCAGTGTATTTCCAATAGGTTAGTAGCAAATTTTCGCACAACTTTTTACTGCTTATTTATTGTATTTGGTCATTGCCCGCTCTAAACCTTCAAACATAAAAGCGTTTACGGCATCGCATGATTTTGAGATTAAATCGGGCAGTTGCTTGGCCTCATCGGCAGTCCATTTACCCAATACAAAATGCGCTTGTGCGCCTTTTGGAAAATTGCCGCCAATACCAAACCGCAGCCTTGCATAATTACCGTTGCCAAATGTAGCGTCTATATCTTTCAATCCATTGTGCCCGCCATCGCTGCCTTTGCCACGCAGGCGCACCGAGCCAAAAGGAATAGCAATATCATCTAAAACCACCAATAAGTTTTGCGGTGCAATTTTCAATTCGGTCATCCAATAGCGCACAGCCTTGCCACTAAGATTCATGTATGTTGTAGGCTTTATAAGATGAATATTTTTGCCCCGCGAACGGTAATGTGCATGAAATGCAAGGCGCTCTAAACCGAAACTCACCTCTGCTTTGTACGCCAAAGAATCTGCTACATTAAAACCGACATTGTGGCGCGTGTCTAAATATTCTTCGCCAATGTTTCCGAGCCCGGCTATTAAAAAATTCATCTTCTATTAATTATAATTTCTCCTATGCAAACCTGCACTTTTTCAAACAAGATTTTTGTAAATATTCATAGTGCCTTCAGCAAGCTGCCTACTGCTAAACAAAGGCAGTCGCGCTTTACCCAGCGCAATCAAATTTTTGCGCAACGTAGTATCTTCAAGCATTGCAAGCATTGCATTGGCAATGTCATGTTCGCTCTGCGAATCAATAAAAATTGCGGCTTCTCCGGCTACTTCGGCAAAGCATTTACCGGCTGTGGTTATCAACGGAACATTGCTTGCAAATGCCTCTAAAATCGGCAACCCAAAACCTTCATTTGCCGATGGATAAACAACACCCTGCGCAGCACGATACACCAATGGCATATCGGCAGAAACAACATTCCTGATAATGAAAACACGGTTATGCAGCTGATGCTGTGCAATAAAATTTTCTATTCGTTTTTGCTCGCTTCCACCATTGCCTACAAAAACTAAACTGCATTCAGTTTTACTGGCAATACTTGCGAAAGCTTGTAAAGTACGCAGGTGGTTTTTGCGACCCAAAAACGAACCTACTTGTAAAATAAACGAAGCTGGTAGATTGTAGTTCTGCCGCACCGCTTCAATTTGTGCTTGCGAAAAATCGTGCAAAAAACGCGGGTGTACAGCATGATGCACCAATGCAATTTTCTTTTCGGGCACATTGATCAGGTGCATTACATCGGTCTTTGTTTGCTCGCTGTTAACCGTTATCACATCGGCATTTTTACATGCATAAGCGGTTTTTAGTTGATAAACTTTAGTATCTAAAACAGGAAAATCTTCGGGGTGATGCAAAAACAACAAATCATGAATTGTTACAACTTTTGGCATTCTAAAAGTATGTGCATTCAAGGGCAACTCATTTGATAAGCCATGATACAACTCAACACGATTTTGACAAAGTTGCTTTTTTACGCCAAAAGATCGCCAAAGTGGATGCAAGGTTTTGTGTAAGGTTGATTGGGGCAACTGCATCGAAAATGCACCGTGCAGTTCTGCAAGTAACAACTCGTTTACTTTTGGCGAAAAAAGCTGGTAATCATTTTCAGGAAAAGCCTCCATCAAGCCATTCAGCAAAATGCGGCTGTAACTGCCTAAACCCGAAGTATTATTTAATGCCCGCTTGGCATCAAAAGCAATTCGCATGAAGCAAAAGAAAAAAAAAGGAGCATGAAAGCACGAAAAAAGGTTGGAGCAAAACCGATACTGCTCCAACCTTTTTCAATTTATTGCTTTACAATTTTCTTACTTGTAACATTTCCATTGCCATCGCTTAACTGTAGCAAATAAATGCCGGCATTGAGGTTGCTAACATTAAATGTATGAAAGGCTTCGAACTCAACTGTTTCGATAAGCGCACCATGAAGAGAAAATAGAGAGGCAGAAAATCTGCCCTCCATTTCCGTAGTCAGCGCAACTACATTTTTTGCCGGGTTAGGCATTATATCAAATCGTATAGATTGTGCTGCCTGCACCGCATTACCCAACCCAACTGTTTGTTGATTGCAAACAGTATATATTTCTTCGCCTGTGCTGCCATTATCGCCCAACAATAACACACAATTACCAAGAAGATACATTGGCTCTACTGAAACACATTCAAAATCAACATCAGTACCAATTTTTTGCACAGAATTGTTTGTGCCTTCGCTGCGATAAAGGTTGTATTTTGAACCATTGTTGGAAGCAGTAAAGTACAAGTAGCTTGAAGTGCTTAACAACTTTTCGCCCGTAGCGTCAAAAGTTGTTGTTCCATTAAGCAGCCTTGTTGTTCCGGCAGAGGTACCATCACTCATCCAAATATTTTTATCTCCATTTTGATTATTGGAAGCAAAAGCAAGTTTGCCTTTAAATTGCACAATAGATTCAATTGTTTCCGGCCCTCCGGCAGAAGGCAGTCGCACAATGCTTGTACCAGCAGAAGTACCATTGCTTTTATATAGTGTGTAGCCTTCATTATTTGCATAAGCAACAAAGTATAAAGCATTGTTGTAAGCAATAAAATTTGAAGGCGAACTACCACCTGGCGCTAAATCTTTTAATAGCTGAGTGCCATTGGCGGTACCATCTGTAAACCAAGGCTCTCGGCCATCTAAAGCGCGATAAGCCGAGAAATAAATCTTTCCATTAAAAGCATAAAGATAAGCGGGGTTGCTGCCAAATTGCGCTCCCATAGAATTATCTGTTTCAATATCTTTTACTAATACTGTACCTACTTCGGTGCCATCACTTTTCCAAAGTTCTGCACCATTGGTTGTATCGCCAGCGGCAAAATAGATGGTATTGCCAAGTGCTGCAAAATAGCCATTGGCAGAGGTGTTTAATAGAGAACTACCGCTACCTACATTGATGTCTTTCACCATCACCGTGCCAATTTCTGTTCCATCAGTTTTCCAAAGTTCGAAACCATGAACTCCATCATCGGCCACAAAATAAATAGTGTTGCCTACTTGAATTTTCACATTCAAGTAAGTGAAAAATGACTGGGCATGAATTTGCTTTACCAAAGTGTATGCATTAAAAGCACTATTGGTTTTATAAAGAGCTATGCCATCAACAAAGTTGCCACCCCAAAAAAGGAGTTCATTACCAATAAAACCTAAGGTATTATAGATGCCGAAATTGCTATCGCCAATTAGCTTTTCGGTTCCATTAGTGGTGCCATCAGTTTTAAAAAGTGCCTTGTTAGCTGGCATATCTTCGGCAATAAAATATAGCAAGCCATCTTTAATAACCACATCATTAAAATCTGGCTCTGCACCGTCTTGTCCTATTTTAATATCTCTTAAAAGTTGTTGTGCACTTATAGCACCAAACGCGAACACACAAAGTGTAATGAATAATATTCTTTTCATACGAGTTAAAATTTGAAAGGCAAAAATGCTACGTGCTGTAAGATTACTGTTAGGTGAACAGTACGATTTTGTGATGCAGAATTGAATAGTTAGCGCAACTCAATAGTTTCCAATCTATGCTTCAATAAATCAATTTCTTGCTGCTGTGTAGCAATAATTTCTTGTTGCTCTTGCACGGCTTTTACCAAAGGCATAATAAAATCGGTGTACCGAAGCGCGTAGGTTTCGCTACTATTTTTGGGAGCATCAATGCCAGTAAAATCAAATCCGCTTTCTTTTGCTGCCTGCTCAACCTCTTGCGCTATAAATCCGCTATAACGAATTTGTTCTGTCTCAACATGGTTAATCTTTTTAACCAACGAATCGGGTGTGCCCCAAATTTTATGTAATTCGGCAGGGCGTACATTGTAAGACACAGGGCGCAGCTTATTTATAAAATCCAATCCTTTTACATCAGCCTGTACATTGGTTTTGTATCGAGCATCGCTATAGGCTGTCAATCCGGTTACTGGCGCGCGAATAGCAGCAATAGAAGTGTTGCCTAATGCTATTTGATTGTTAGCAGTTATTTGTCCGTTTTGCACATTGTAACCAATCATAGTAACATTGGTGCGATTAACGGTTGGGTAGCATATTGAACCTATAAATATTGATTGCGAAAAATTTACACCATTCATACCATAGCCGGCCGCCTCGCCTATTGCAACATTGTCGGCACCAGTAACATTGTGGTATAAAGCCGACCTGCCAATTGCTGTGTTATAGCTGCCAGTAGTATTGCTGAACATAGATTTAGCGCCAACCGCTGTATTGTAGATTCCTTGCGTAGTTTGAAGCATTGCTTTGCTGCCCACTCCCACATTATCCATTACAGTCGGCACACTTACACTCATACCTACTTTACACAAAGCACTATCGCCAATTGCGGTAAGATTGCTGATAACTTTATTACTGAGCAATGCACTATTACCAACTGCCACGTTACTGCTACCGCTTGTATTATTAAACATCGCACTGATTCCAAAAGCAGCATTGTTACTTCCTGTTGTATTACTAAACATGGCTACTACGCCCGATGCTGTATTAAAATCTCCTGTGGTATTACTAAACAATACATCTAAACCAACCGCTGTATTGTTACTTCCCGTTGTGTTACTGAATAAAGTTCTTGAACCCAAAGCAGAATTTGCAAAAGCAATTGTTGAACTTTTCATAGCAAGCATGCCAATAGCTGTGTTGTTTCCATTTCCATTGTGATTCAAAGCAATCAAAGCAGAATCGCCAATTGCGATGTTTCTGTTACCGGCAAACAAGCTACTAAGCGCACGATTTCCAATGGCAATATTTTTACTTGCCGATGAAGCAAAAAACATGGCATTGCGCCCTATTGCAATATTATCGCTGCCATCAAAAAGGTTGTATAAACTTCCATTTCCAAATGCTGCATTACTAATCCCTGTCTGATTTTTCAGTAGTGCCGAGTGCCCAATGGCGGTGTTGCCATGCCCTGTTGTATTGCCACGAAGCGATTGAAATCCAATAGCAGTATTGTTGTAACCCTGTGAATTAACAGAGAGTGTTTTTGACCCAACGGCAACGTTGCCGGAAGCTTGATTATTCATCAATGTACTATCGCCAATTGCAACAGTTTCATTGGTTTGCCCCGCAGCATTTACCATAGACAAACTACCGATTGCGATATTTCTTGATTGTGAACTTATTACCGACAATGTTGAATTGCCAATTGCTATATTTTCATTGCCAGAAATGCTGCTAAAAAGTGCGGATGAACCAAGAGCAGTATTCCTATTGCCCGATGTATTGCTGTGTAAAGTATTTGAACCTAAAGCAGTATTGAAACTTCCCGTAGATACATTACCGCTGTTGTTGCCAACAAATGTGTTATTGGCTCCCACATTGGGCGCTACGTTTCCTGCACCTAAACCCAAAACAATGTTACTGTTTGTAGCATTGCCAATGTATCCAGCTCTATTGTTGTTTACTTTTATTACCAATGCTTGATTGTCGGCAGTACCTAAAAAATTCACTGTACTATTTGTGCCAGTATTGCCCGAAATACCCCACGCATTTGCAGAACCCGGTGCACCCGTAGCGCCTGTGCTGCCTTTTGCACCTGTATCGCCCTTTGCGCCTGTCGGCCCGGCAGGACCGCCATTGTTTGGCAATGTAATACTGTTGCCGCCCGAAATACTTAGTGTTGCGCCATTCACCGAAAGTGTTTGCGCTGGGGCATTATCTGCATAGAGCGCGTATGGCACACTAAGCAATTCCGTAGCTCCTAAATCCACAAAACTACTCCCACCGGTTACATCAATTTCTACTTGTAAAAATTTGCTGCCACCACTCCATACTATTGCACCAAACGTACCTGAAACTACCGTACCACCTCCAATTTTAATAGAAAACAATCCAAACTGATTGGTGCTTACAGCATGGGTTTCTTGATACACTACCATACCCGTGGCTAATGCTTCTCTTATTGAAAACCGAACAGCAATATTCTGCCCAGCAACTAATTGACCCGAACTGTTTCTGGCCACCGCTTGGTAATTTATTAGTTGTGGCGATTGCGCAAATATTGATTCAGCAAAAAATGACGCAGCAAAAACTAACATCAACAATAGTTTTGTTTTGGTATTCATAAGTAAAATTTAATTGAGGTAAAGGGTAGTGTTAAATACTATTTTTCTTTGCGAAGAATTTTGAATATTGGCGGAGATAGAAAGTGAATTGAATGGTTTTGTGATAGAAAAATCATATATAAGTGATTCAAATATGTAAGATGAGAACAATTGAACTGATAGCTGAATTAGATGAAAAAGAGAAGAAAGAATTTACGAAAAAACTT
This sequence comes from uncultured Chitinophagaceae bacterium, assembly GCA_964650845.1. Classification (GTDB taxonomy): domain Bacteria; phylum Bacteroidota; class Bacteroidia; order Chitinophagales; family LD1; genus UBA7692. The sequence continues at coordinate 30,220 of CAZYXR010000014.1, read as the reverse complement.
AAAGCGCACAGTAGGAAAAGCCTCCTCAACCTTTACGTTCTATTGCTAAAATCATCGCCCGAACCAGATAAAAAAAAGCTGTTCAATGTCGCATTCGGTAAAAATTACACTGCCGCTAAAGATTACTTGTTGCGAAACGAATTGCGATTGCTAAATCACGAATTGGAGCAGTTTATTATTGATGCTGAAATGGGCTTTAACCATATTGACATCTCAACCGAAAATGATTTAAAACTTCTCAACCGTTTTTTTAAAAACGGAAGCGAAAACTTGTTTGAAAAGTATTATTCAACAGCACTATTAAAAACTATTAAGGCGCAAGACTTTGAAAAACAAAGCAAGCTGCACTCACTTAAATGCGACTTTTTGATAAAGCACAAAGAGTTAAGCATAGCAAACTATAAAGAACTGCTTGAAACGCTGCAATTAGAAAATAATGCGTTACAGCTTTTTGCAGAAGAAAAGAAAAGCGAGAATGTTTTAAAGCAGCGATATACTCAACGTGTATTGATTCAATTAAACGGAAGTAACAACTGGGTTGAAAATACTAATTCAACAAACGTTGATGGTAGCATGAGTTTAAATCCTGTAGTGCAATACAATAATCTTATAGCACAGAGCTATATTGAGCATGGCGAATCAAAAATCAGTCTGTTACAAAAAGCTCTCAAACTACATCCACTGGTAGCAGAAGTAAGAAAAGAAAAAGCTAAAGATATTCTTACCATAAACGGAAATATTGCCATTGAGTATTTTTTGAACCATAGATTTGACGAAGCGCATAAATACTACGCAACAGCAACTTCGTTGATGAATGATGACAATTTGAATATTGAATTGGTTTTCAATTACTGTATCAATGCCATGGTAATTGGCAAGCACAAAATTTTTATTGAGTATTCACAAAAATATGCACGGCAGATTTCTGGCAACAACAAGTTGAAATATCGCTTTCAATATTTTACTGCCATTGCCCTATTGTTTGATAATAAGCCGAACGAGGCATTTCGGTGTTTAGATCATGAAATATCTAAACGTCCCGAAACAGAATACTACTTCTATCGCATGGTGTATGCAATGGTTTATTTCCAACTCAATGATTTTGATTTGGCGAATCGCGAACTCGAAAACATTCTGCAAAGTTTTAGGTTCAGAAAAACAACACAGCAAGACGATAAACCTTTGGCAAAACTGATGCAAAAACTACTTCACATCACATCGTTGCAACACAACTCTACACAATATAAAGCAGCATTGAAAAAATTTAGAATTGACAGCACAGAGTCGCTGAATGGATTGCCACGCTTCAGCACAATAATAAATACGTGGATGCAAAAACAAGTAGAAACTATGATCAAAAAAGTGCGATAGCTGGGATAGAAAACTACCAAATCACTTCGCCTTGCAACACCCATCAAGTTTTGCGTAACCTTCGGTTGTAGCTTTGATGGTATCTGCATCATAACCACTTGCAGCAATTGCTGCACGAATTTTATCGGGCGTTGATTTTGTAGCATTATACACAACAGTTATGGTGTTATTGGCAGGGTTTACCTTTACCTTTTTTATTCCTTTTGCCAAGCCGCGCAAAGTTTCATTGATGTTTGCCCCACATGTTTCGCAACGCAAGCAATGGTCGCAATAAATTTGCGTTTTAATGGTGATTGTTTCGGTTTTGTTGCCTTGCGCAATTGCAGCGTTAAAGGCAAAACACAAGCTGATTATTGTAAGTACATGTTTCATTTTTAACTGACGAGTTTTTTTATTCTTCAATAGCAAACGAAAAAACAATAATTATTGCTATCAACCCTGCTGCTGACTGAAAAAAGTCAAATCTTTCATGATTTGATTGGCAATGTTTTCTGAAGTAGTTTCGGAACCACTTTCGGCATAAATGCGAATGATTGGCTCGGTGTTGCTTCTGCGCAAATGCACCCAATCTTTATCAAATTCAATCTTTACACCATCAACTTTATTGATAGGCTGATTCTTGTATTTCCCTTCAATTTCATCAAACAGATTATCAATTTTTATAGAAGGATCTAAATCAATTTTCTTTTTGCTGATGTGGTAACTTGGATAGCTGGCACGTAACAACGATGCGGTTTTGCCAAACTTAGCAAGATGCGAAAGGAACAAAGCAATACCAACTAAGGCATCTCTTCCGTAATGTAACTCGGGGTAAATGACACCGCCATTTCCTTCACCGCCAATTACTGCTTTTTCTTCTTTCATTTTCTGCACCACATTTACCTCGCCCACGGCACTTGCATAATATTCTCCTGCATACTTTTCGGTAACATCGCGAAGCGCACGGGTAGAAGAAAGGTTAGACACGGTATTGCCGCGCTTATGCTTCAACACATAATCGGCCACAGCTACAAGCGTATATTCTTCGCCAAACATGCTTCCATCTTCGCTTACCAATGCAAGGCGATCAACGTCAGGATCAACAGATATACCAAGGTCGGCATTTTGTTTTTTTACAGTAACTGCAAGTTCGTTTAAGTTTTCGGGCAGCGGCTCGGGATTGTGCGGAAACAACCCATTGGGCTCGCAATACAACTCAGTTACTTGCTCTACACCCAATGCTTTCAACAACTTGGGCACGGCAATTCCTCCGGTACTGTTTACACAATCAATAACCACTTTAAAGTTACGTTTTCTTATTGCTTCAACATTTACCAATTTCAACTTCAGTATCTTTTCGATATGATAGTCAATATAAGTATCGTTAAGCGTGTAGCTGCCCAACGAGTTCACATCTTCGTACTTAATCTCTTTTTCTTCGGCAATGCGCAGCAACTCCTCTCCTGCTTTTGCCGAAATAAATTCGCCATGTGCATTCAGTAGTTTTAATGCGTTCCATTGTTTAGGATTGTGGCTTGCAGTAATTATTACACCACCACCGGCTCGCTCTTCTGTAACAGCTAACTCTACCGTTGGCGTGGTAGATAAACCAAGATCCACCACATCTATACCTAATGATTGTAAAGTGCCTACAACAATATTTTTCACCATTTCGCCACTCACTCGCGCATCGCGACCAATTACTACCTTGCGCGTACCAGATGTTTGAATTACCCAAGTACCAAAAGCCGCAGTGAACTTTAACACATCCTCGGGTGTTAAGTTGTTGCCCGGAAAACCGCCAATTGTGCCGCGAATTCCAGAAATAGATTTTATTAGAGACAAAGTATTGTAATTTTGAGGGCGCGAAAATAAGAACTCCGTGTTATCAAAGTATATTATTGTGTGAAAGATTTAAATATGACTGAAAAAGAATGGTTTATAAATTGGTTTGATTCAGAATATTATCATTTGCTGTACAATAATCGCAATGAGGAAGAAGCAGCCCAGTTTATAGTAAAATTAGCAAGCTACCTGAACCTTGCACCCAATGCAAAAGTGTTGGATGTGGCATGTGGCAAAGGGCGACATTCTAAAACTCTGGCACAATTGGGTTTTGATGTTTGCGGTATTGATTTAAGTGCAAACAGCATTGCAGCAGCAAAAAAATTTGAAACGGAGTTATTGCATTTTGACGTATGGGATATGCGTAAAACCTATCGCGAAAACTACTTTGATGCAGCCGCCAACTTATTTTCGAGCTTTGGTTACTTACCTACCGATGAAGATAATTTAACTGCATTAAAAGCAATGGCTTCGAATCTAAAACATAATGGCAAGTTGGTTTTAGATTACTTAAATGCAGAAGCAATTATAAAAGAATTAATACCACGCGCAATTGTGCAGCGTGGCGAAATTCAGTTTCATATAAAAAAGAAAATAGAAAACGGATTTATCAAAAAAACCATTGAGTTTATTGATAAAAACGGAGCTGCACACGAATACACCGAACAACTACGCATCATAAAACCCGAAACTTTTGCAGCACTTTTTCAAGCCGCAGGAATGAGGGTAGAAAAGGTTTTCGGCAATTATGACTTAGAAGATTTTACGAGCAGAAAGTCATTGAGGCAAATAATTGTTGCCACGAAGTTATAATAACTGTTGCCGGCTAAACTCAATATTACATTTCTGTAGAAGCAGATGGTGTGTTTACTCTTACAAACTCTACCAACTCAATTTTTTTATCGCTTGCTTTTAGAATTTTTATTTTGAAACTGTTCACATCAATTTCATCGCCTTGCTCGGGTATATCTTCGTTTGCTTGAACAATGTAACCGCCAAGTGTTTCATACTCTCCCTCTGGAATACCGAAGTTGTACTCTTCATTCAAATAATCAATTTCCAATCGAGCCGAAAAAACAAAAGTGTTCGCATCTATCTTTTTCTCAGTTAAATCCTCATCGTCATGCTCATCTTCAATTTCCCCAAAAATCTCTTCCATCACATCTTCGAGTGTTACTATGCCTGCTGTGCCTCCGTACTCATCAATCACCCAGGCAATGTTCTTTTTCTCTTTTGTAAACGTAGCAAGCAAATCGCGGGCATTCATAGACTCCGGCACCACAACCGGCTGCCACAAAATCTCTTGAATGGTTTCGGGCTTTTTCAACAAATCGAAATGATGCACATAGCCAATTATCTTATCAATGCTTTCTTCGTAAACAAAAATGCGCGAGAGTTTGCTTTCAATAATTGTTTTGCGAACACCTTCAATTCCTTCGCTAAGGGCAACAGCCACAATTTCTAAGCGCGGCACCATACAACTGCGCACTTTCACTTCTTTTAAATATAGTGCACGCTCAAACATTTCACTATTCAGTTCATCGGTATCGCTTTCATTATCTTTTGCCTCGCCCGCAGCAGTTTCTTTCACCAAATATTCCAAATCTTCTTCGGTAAATTCAGTTAAACTTTCTACATAGCTGCTACCAAAAGCAACTCTTATTATACCTCGCGAAGCCCAATGAAACATATTGGTTATAGGTTTCAAAAAGATGTAAATCACCTTTACCGGATAAGCAAAAAACAACAGTGTAGAATCGGAATTTACCCGAAAAAGAATCTTGGGTATAAACTCGCCAAAAACTAATATTATAAAAGTAGTAATTGCAGTTTGAATGATGAGCAAAGGCACTTCGCCTATTGGCGCAAAGCCATAACGCTCTGGGCGCAACAAATCTGCCGAAATACTACCAAATGCTACCACACAAATGTTTACACCAATAAGAATTGTGCTGATAAATTTTGCCGGTTGCCGATTAAAACCTGCCATGATTGTTGCTGCCGCCTTGCCTTTTTCTTTCAGCAATTCAATGCGCAACTTATTGGCCGAAACAAAAGCTATTTCAATGCCCGAAAAGAAAGCGATAAGAAGCAATATTACGAGAATGGCCAACCACTCCATGCGGTAAAAATATGTTTTTTAAAATCTTAGCTGCTGTTTATTTGGCAGTTAATGTAACTTGTGAAAATACACAAAAGCGCGATGAACTTTTTTTGAAGTTTAATGCAAAGTAGTTTACCTTCGTTGTGTTCTTTGAAATGAATCAATATTCATAAAGATTTCCCACACAGATTCGATGCGTTAACCGGATATAAATATTCAACCGGGCTTAATATTGAAGCGTTAATGGCGGGCTGCATTTTTACTTTTTCGAGTAGAAACTTCGTCCATAAAACAAGCTAACGGCAGATTACAGCGATGCTTCTCAGCCCAAATCCTGATTAGTTAAAACGGTTTAACGTCAGGTTTCTGTGTGGGATTTTTCATTTTATTTAGGCAATAGCAAACTTTAAAGAGCGGAAATATTGTAGGTTTGCTTTTCACTTTTTCATCTATGTTAGAATTAATTCAGTCATTCCCTCAGCAGCTATCAAAGGCGGTTGATTTGCTTTCAAAATTCCATATTAAAAAATCCGGTGCGCCAATTCAGAACATTCTGATTAGCGGCTTGGGCGGCTCGGGAATTGGCGGCCACGCAGTGATTGAATTGTGTGCTTCGGAGTTAAAAGTACCGGTAGTTGTAAATAACAGTTATGAGCTACCCAGTTTTGTAAATGCAAACACATTGGTCATTTTATCTTCTTATTCAGGTAATACCGAAGAGGTGTTGTTTGTTGGCGAAGCATTAAAATCGAAAGGCTTAACTGCCGTGTGTATTACAGCGGGCGGCAAGTTGCAACAGTTTGCAGAGCGCAACAACTGGGATTGCCTGTTGATTCCGGCAGGTTTTCCGCCACGTACTTGCTTTGGATATTCGGTATTGTTTCAATTGCATGTATTAGAGCAACATGGTTTAATTTCAAACAAATACATAACTGAAGCTGCAAACACAGCATTGTTGTTGGCAAGCGAACAAAATGCCATGCAGCAAATAGCAAAAGATGCAGCCCAAAAATTGAACAATAAGATATTTGGAATTTTTGCCGACCAGTGGTTTCACAGCCTTACGGTGCGCTCCAAGCAGCAATTCAATGAAAATTCAAAATCGCTGTGCTGGGCAAACGTGTTCCCCGAAATGAATCATAATGAATTGGTAGCTTGGCGAGGCAATAAAGATATTTTG
>CAZYXR010000014.1:4963-23731 GCA_964650845.1 uncultured Chitinophagaceae bacterium | reverse complement strand
TTTGTCAATTCTACTTTACAGAAGCCGGCTGGAGCATCCAAGAAATACACATCGCTTAAATTTCAGCCGCGAGGTTATTGCCGCTACTGGCTGCGAGGTTATTGAGTTAGAGGCGATTGGAACAAGTCATTTTCAACAATATTTTTACTTTACTCATCTTTCCGATTGGGTTTCATTTTACCTTGCAGAACTGCAACATTTCGACCCCATGGAAATAGATGTACTAAACAAATTGAAAGCACATTTAGCCACTATCGTAAATTAGTTGAGCAGTTTTATCAATAATTTCAAATATTTGTGCGATACATAAATACAGTTATGAAGTTTTTCTCTTTGTTTTCTTTTGGTTTGGCGGTTGCTTTGTTTGTTTCTTCATGCGCAAAAGATAGCGGCATATCGAGCCAGCGCGAAACAACCTTTGCTTATTACAAACTTGTTCATAATGCTGCATTGTATTCTACGGTAGCTACCGTAGATTTTTACGATGGTTCGGAAACCGGAGCAAAAGTTGATTTAGGTTATTCAGTAAAAGCCAAAGTAACGTTCAATCAAGCACAGGCAGCATACAGCCCATCCACGTTTACTTTTTACAGAGAGTATTCTAACAAACAATCTTCGTTATTGGTTAGATACAATTATGTTGCCGGCACAATAGAATACAAAAACACTCTTCAACTCGCAAAAGATATTACTTTGCCAGGCAACCTTACTTCAATAGACAAAAATGTTGGTGCTACAATTACCTTTGGTGGAAATGCAATAGCCACAGGCGAATCGGTAACATTAACCATTGGGTCATTAAAATTCAGCAATACAGTTGTTGGCTCTAACAAGTTCGATTTATCTCCGCAAGATTTAGCTTCGTTAGCTGCCGGCACAGTAAAAGTTACTATCGAAAGACATAAAATTACAGAAGCCAGCGAAGGCAGTGCAGCCGGTGGAAAATTAGAAGGCGTTTATATTTCGGTGCCTAAAAATGTAACTGTACTTTAAGCAGTTGCACTGCAATAGATTTTCACTGCCTCAACAGCTTCTTTTACATCGTGTACGCGAAGAATATTCGCCCCATTCATCAAACCAATTGTATTAGTTGCGGTTGTGCCATTTAGTGCACCTTCGGCATTTGTGCTCAAAGTTTTTGTAATCATACTTTTGCGCGAAACACCTATCAATATCGGGCAATTCAACTGTTTAAAGACACTCAAGTTTTTCAACAACAAAAAATTGTGTTCCACTGTTTTGCCAAAACCAAAACCAACATCAATAATTACATCTTTTATACCTGCTGCTTTGCATTTGCGAACTTGCTTTTGCAAAAAATCGAATACTTCTATCACTACGTTTTTATAAACAGGATTATGTTGCATATCAATCGGCATACCTTGTTTGTGCATCAAAATATATGGCACTTGTAAAGCAGCTACAGTTTCAATCATTTTATCGTCAAAAGTTCCTGCCGAAATATCGTTTACTATTGCCGCACCACTTTCTATTGCTGCTTTTGCAACTTCCGCCCGCATGGTATCAATTGAAATAACTACATCACGAAAATTATTCACCAACAGCGCAACTACCGGAAGCACCCTCTGCATTTCTTCTTCTACCGAAATTACTTGCGCGCCCGGGCGGCTGCTCATGCCACCAACGTCTATTATTGCAGCACCTTCATCCAGCATTTTTCGGCTTTGATTTAATATAGAAATCTCATCATTCCACCGATTGCCATCAAAAAACGAATCGGGAGTAATATTCAATATTCCCATCACTGCCGGTTTCGATAAATCCAAAATTGTTTGATTGCAGTTGATTGTCATAACAGCAATAAAAAAGGTGTTTAAAGACAACTCTAAACACCTTCGCTTTATAAATGCTTTATAAAAATTAGTTATTCCAAGTTAAATCCTCTTCTTCTTCTTTTGAAATTTGAGGAGCTTCGCCCGTTGATGCCGAATGGGTAGATGTGTCGGTTTTAAAATCAAAATCATCGGCATTAGATGTAGAGCCATTTTCATCTTCTTTTTGAAGAAATGGTAAAACCTCTGCATCAAAATCATAATCAGGCATCAATTCATTTCTAACATAATCTACTGTTTCGTTTAGTGCATCCATAAACTTTTTAAAATCCTCTTTGTACAAAAAGATTTTGTGCATGTCGTAACCATCACTATCAAATCTTTTTTTGCTTTCGGTAATGGTTAAAAAAAAGTCTCCTTGCTTGGTGCTGCGCACATCAAAGAAGTATGTTCTGCGTTTTCCTGCTCTCAACTTCTTGCTAAAATAGCCACTGTATTTCCCGTCTCTGTTTTCCACGTTTTGTGTTAGTTGTTTTTTACAATGCGGCTAAGTTACATATACTTTTTATCCAAACAATAGTGCTTTAGGCTCCAAGCAGAATTATGTTGTTGAAATTCATCTGGTTAATGAGCCCATCCAAATCGAACTCTGCCAACTTGTCCCAAAACCGAGTTTGGCAACATTTTTGAAGTAAGTGCGCAAATCTAAACTTACAGCGATGGCAGAAAATGAACAAACCGAAATGGATAACAATACAGATAACCTGATAGAGCAAGCAACAAATGGCGAAACTGCGGAAACAGCCCAATCTGCCGACCCGCAAAATGACACGCTTACTGCTGACAAAGATGCCGAAATTGCAGATTTAAAACGCCAGTTAGAGGAAAGCCGAGATAAATATCTGCGCTTATTTGCCGATTTTGACAATGCAAAAAAACGCCACGCACGCGAGCAGTTAGATTTAATTCAAACTGCCGGAAAAGGCGTGATAGCCGACTTGCTTCCCGTGGTAGATGATTTTGAACGCGCATTAAAAACTATTGAAACAGCCACAGAAGTTGCTGCCGTAAAAGAAGGCGTGTTACTCATTTATCACAAATTAGAATCTACACTTGCGGCAAAAGGCCTAAAAGCAATTGATGATTTACACAAAGAGTTTAATGTAGAGCATCACGAAGCATTAACAGAGATTCCTGCACCAAGTGCGGAACTGGAAGGCAAAGTTTTAGATGTGATACAAAAAGGATATTTGCTAAACGATAAAATTATTCGCTTTGCAAAAGTTGTAGTTGGCAAAAAAGGCGAATAACAAACAAGCAAAACACACCTATAGCATACCACAATCAATAATGAAGCATGGCTAAAAAAGATTATTACGAAATATTAGAAGTACCAAAGTCGGCAACTGCTGATGATATAAAAAAAGCATACCGCAAAACAGCTTTAAAGTATCACCCCGACCGTAACCAAGGCAACAAAGAAGCTGAAGAAAAATTCAAAGAAGCAGCAACAGCCTACGAAGTTTTAAGCGACCCCGAAAAGCGCAAAATGTACGACCAATACGGTCATGCAGCAGTAGATGGCTCGGCAGGAGGCGGTGGTGGGCAATACCAAAATATGGAAGACATCTTCCGCAATTTTGGCGATGTGTTTGGCGGTGGTGGCGGTGGTGGATTCGACCCCTTCGAAGCATTTTTTGGTGGCGGGGGAAGAGGTGGCGGCTCGCGCACCAGAACAAGAGGCAAGCGCGGTACTAACCTTCGCATCAAAGTAAAGCTTACCTTAAAAGATGTGGCATACGGTGTTCAAAAAAACATTAAAGTAAAAAAACATGTAGCGTGCCACACCTGTGGCGGCAGTGGTGCAAAAGATGCTTCATCGGTAGGCAAATGCAGCAACTGTAGCGGCACAGGCACCGTGCGAAGAGTGAGCAACACTATTCTTGGGCAAATGCAAACTACTACAACCTGCCCTGTGTGTAACGGCTCGGGCGAAAGCATTACCAAAAAATGTGGCACCTGCAACGGGCTCGGCACAGAATATGGCGATGAAATGCTAACATTTGACATACCGGCTGGCGTGCAAGACGGTATGCAACTATCGTTGGGTGGAAAAGGAAATGCTGGCGAAAATGGTGGCCCAGCCGGAGATTTGTTGATTCAAATAGAAGTAGAAAACGATTCGGATTTAGAAATTGAAGGGCAAAATGTAGTGTATAGCCTTGTTATCAATTTTGCAGACGCTGCATTGGGTACGCAAGTAGAAGTGCCTACAATTGATGGCAAAGCAAAATTCAAAATTCCTGCCGGAACACAATCGGGCAAAATTTTCAGATTAAACGGCAAAGGACTGCCTTCGGTAAACAGTTATGGCAGGGGCGACCAGTTAATAGTTTTAAGTGTTTACACGCCACAAAATCTCACATCCGATGAAAAGAAAATGTTGGAAAAAATAAAAGAGGCTGCCAACTTTACACCTAAACCAGACGAGCAACACGAAAAAGGATTCTTTGATAGAATGAGAGGATTTTTCAGCGAATAATTTTCCAAAATGGCATCGAAAAACCGATGCCATTTTGGTTTTTAGAACTTAATTACATTTGTTGTTATCTGTGTATTCCTCCATTATTCAATACCAATAAAATATTCACCATAAATCGATTGATATGAACGGATTTTTCAACGTACCCAAACCAGTAAACGAACCCATAAAATCTTATGCACCCGGCTCGCCCGAGCGCGAAAGCTTGCAAAAGAAAATAGCTGAAATGAAAGCCGAAGTGCGTGATATACCGATGTATATCGGCAACAGCGAAGTGCGTGATGGCAAGCAACATTCTTTACATCCACCCCACGAACATCAACACTTGCTGGCGCACTATTACCGCAGCGAAAAACAACATGTGCAACAAGCCATTGATGCTGCGCTGGCTGCTAAAAAAGATTGGGAAAATATTTCTTGGGAAAACCGCGCATCTATTTTTTTAAAAGCTGCCGAACTAATTGCAGGACCCTATCGCAATGAACTGAATGCAGCAACTATGCTTGGGCAAAGCAAAAATGTTTATCAAGCCGAAATTGATTCGGCTTGCGAAATCATAGATTTTCTCCGCTTCAACGTGCATTTTATGAGCCAAATTTATGCCATTCAACCCGAAAGTGCTGCTGGCATTTGGAATAGACTGGAGTGGCGACCGCTGGAGGGTTTTGTGTATGCACTTACCCCATTCAATTTTACCGCCATTGCCGGAAATTTACCGGCAAGCTGCGCTTTAATGGGCAATGTAGTTGTGTGGAAGCCAAGTGATGACCAAGTTTATTCAGCGTATGTATTGATGAAAATTTTTCGCGAAGCAGGTTTACCTCCGGGAGTTGTAAATCTGATTTTTCCAGAGGGACCCGAAGCAGGCGAAGTAGTATTTAAACATCCCGATTTTGCAGGAATTCATTTCACCGGCTCCACCGCTGTTTTTCAAACAATATGGAAAACCATTGGCGAAAACATTCATCGCTACAAAACATACCCGCGCATAGTTGGCGAAACAGGTGGCAAAGATTTCATTCTTGCACACCCTTCGGCCGATGCCAAAGTAGTGGCAACTGCCATCGCGCGTGGTGCATTTGAATATCAGGGTCAAAAATGTTCTGCTGCTTCACGCGCCTACGTTCCTTCAAACATTTGGAATGAGGTAAAACAATTCGTGCTTGCCGATTTAGCTTCGTTTAAAATGGGAGCAACAGATGATTTCGGCAATTTCATCAATGCTGTAATCAACGAAAAGAGCTTTGATAAATTGGCAAAGTTTATTGAACAGGCAAAGCAGGATAAGGATGCAGAAATTATTGCCGGTGGCGGCTTCGATAAAAGCAAAGGGTGGTTTATTGAACCAACAATTATCCAAACCCGAAACCCACACTATGTAACCATGTGCGAAGAATTGTTTGGTCCGGTACTTACAGTATATGTATATGATCAAACACAGTTTGAGGCCACGATTGAGTTGGTAAATAACACATCCGTTTACGCACTTACTGGCTCTATAATTTCTCGCGATAGATATGCGGTTGATTATGCAACACAACACCTCAACAATGCAGCAGGCAATTTTTACATAAACGATAAACCAACCGGTGCAGTAGTTGGGCAACAACCATTTGGTGGCAGCCGAGGCTCGGGCACGAACGATAAAGCCGGCAGCATGATTAACCTAATGCGTTGGGTTTCGCCACGCACAATAAAAGAAACTTTTGTGCCGCCAGTAGATTACAAATATCCATTTTTAGGATAGGTCATTATTGCGATTTTTTCAGCTAAGAAAACTGACAAATAACACCGCCCATAAGCGCAAAACAAACAATCCAAAAGCCTGCGTGAATGAAAACATATTTAGCGCCTTTTCTTTCAAACAAAGCATTGATGGCAACTAAAGGCAAAGCCATAGAAACACCAGTAATTGTGCCATGTAAAGCACCGTGCTTAAACGTTCGGAAGTTATTTTTTGCAAACTCAAAAAAATCGCTCAGCGCCTTCCCGAGTGGTGTGGTGGGGTCATCAAATCCTTGCACACCCATTACCGATGCAAAAATGTGCAATTGATGCACCACCGAAAACATCAATGCAATAGATATAAACATGCTTAAAAAAAGCGTAAGTCCTAATACCAACGGCATGTTTATCTTCTTAACATCTTCTTCTTTTAGCCCGGCTACCTGCATCCACGCATTGCCAAATACTTTAGGATGATACCAGATAAAACCAACTACTATCGGAATAATTGCTGTTCCCAAAACGACAAGATAATTTGTAGTCATATCACTTTTTTTGTTTGAAGTGAAGGTAGTGGAATTGATTATTGCTCTTCAATATTTATTATCAGCGCAAAAAAACTTGTTGCTTATTGTAGAATAATAGTTGGCTTGTTTATACGTTTTAGCAATGCAACGAACCACACTTGGAATGAATCATTTAATTTGCGCACGTTTATGATTAAGAATTCAATTTTGTTTTCGCTGATACTGCTTGTTGCTTTTGCAAAAGCACAGGTAATTCCGGCACCCGACCTACAGTGTGTAACCAATAATGCAGTAAGCTCCAACGTAGTGCTTGCATGGACAAACCCTACTACGCCATGTGGCGGTACTTTTGTTGGGTACAATATTTATGTTTCAAACACCAAAGCCGGCCCTTACACATTGGCAGCAACCGTTACTACACAAAGCCAACAGAGCTATGTGGATGTAAACCGACTAAGTGGTGGAGCAAATTGGTTTTATTATTTGGAAGCCGACTACAATTGCCCGGGCTATTCGCGTGCGCAATCTGACACAATTGAAAACACACCACCACCAACACCCAACATCGTTAATGTAGATGTGCAACCCGATAACAGTGTTGTATTTAACTGGGAAGCAAGCACCGCACCACAAACACATTTTTATCGCGTTTACTATTTACCGGGCATTGCCGTGCCCATAACAGACGTACAAGGGCGATTCACAACAACTTATACCGACAATGGCGGAGCCAACCCAGGTCTTGCACCTGTGCGCTACACCATTTCTGCATCTGATAGCTGTAGCAGCATCAGCTCCTTTAACACCGCTGGGCACACCACAGTTTTTTTATCGTACACTACATCAAGTTGCGAACGCAGTATCAATTTAAACTGGACACGCTATGAAAATTGGCCACAGGGCGTAAAAGAATACAGAATTATTGTGAGTAAAAATCTTGACCCATTCACAGAATATGCGCGAGTGGATAGTGCCGTGCAAACTTTTACTTACAGCGGTTTCAACGATGGCGATTCGCTGTGCATTACCGTAGAAGCAATAAGCAGGGCTGATACCAACATCACTTCACATTCAAACTATCAATGCTTTACTCCTTCTATTGTGCAAAGCCCCGATTATATTTACCTAACCAACGCAACCGTGGGTTTAGATAACTTGGTAAGCCTAAGCTGGATAACCGACCCTAAAGCAGAATTACTGTATTATCAAGTAGATGTAAGTGGCAATGGCAGCACATTCGATTTTCAAAAACAGTTTTTGGTTCCATCGCCATTAACACAGCAACAAGATTATGTAGATTCGGTTTCTACACCACAAAACAATGCACTGTTTTATAGAGTTCGCGCCATTGATAGTTGCAATTTGAAATTCAACTCGGTTGATTCTATAAAAACGGTACATCTAAGCGGAGAATTGTTCGACTATTATCTTGTAAATCTTGTTTGGAATGATTTTGTTGTTCATGGTGCAACAATTCTTCGTTGGAACCTGTATCGCAACAAAGGACAAGGCTATCAGATAATTAAAACCTTTGCCCCGGGTCAAAATCAACTCAGCGATTCACTACAACCGTATTTAGATGAAAAAGGGCTTTTTTGCTACCGCATTGAAGCTGTTTACGAAATTAATTTACCCGGAGTTTTTAATCAAACACTCAGCAGTTTTTCAAATGAATTTTGTATTGATCATCGCCCAATTATCTACATCCCAAATGCCTTTGCTCCATTTGGCGTGAACAAAATTTTTAAACCAACTATAATATTTGGTTCACCACAAAACTACAGCATGACTATTTGGAATCGCTGGGGCGCAAAAGTGTTTGAAAGTAACGATCCCGACCTCGGGTGGGACGGCACTCAAAAAGGCAGCGATGTGCAAATGGGTGCCTATGGCTATCTCATCAAGTTTGTTGCATCCGATGGCGTAAACATAGAGCGCAAGGGAATGGTAATGTTGGTGAAGTAAGCAACTTGATACTCCAAAAGGTAGCACTTTTACTTTATCCTCGTTTTGATTATTACATTTTGCAAGCATGAAAATCGGAATACTAAGAGAAGAAAAAACACCGCAAGACAACCGCGTGCCGCTTACGCCTTCGCAATGTCGCAGGTTGATGGAAGACAATCCAGAGTTATGGATTGCCGTGCAACCAAGCGAACATCGGTGTTATACAAACGATGAATACCGCTACCAAGGCGTACCCGTGCGCGAAGACCTGAGTGGCTGCGATTATCTATTGGGCGTGAAAGAAATTCCGCATCAACTACTGCTAAATAAAAAAACTTACTTGTTTTTTTCGCACACCATAAAAGCGCAACCCAAAAACAAAAAGATGCTGCAAACCATCTTAGAAAAAAACTGCACACTTATTGACTATGAATGTTTAAAAGATGAAAAAGGCAAAAGAATAATAGCATTTGGCCGCTGGGCGGGAATAGTAGGTGCTTATCACGCTATAAGAATGATTGGTTTGCGCTCAAAACAATTCAGCATAAAACAAATGAGCGAATGCCACAATTTTGCCGAAGCCCAAAAAGAATTGCTAAAAGCTAAATTGCCCGCACTGAATATTGTGCTTACCGGCACCGGGCGCGTAAGCGAAGGAGCCGAATTTTTGCTCGACCTTGCCGGCATAAAAAAAGTAGAGCCGCACGAAATGCTTCGCAGGCAATTCAACGAAGTTGTTTATACACAATTGGAAAGTAAACATTTGTTTTACCGAGAAGGACATGATGTATTTGACACGAATGACTATCACGCCAACCCCACCTTGTACAAGAGTGCCTTTTACCCTTTTACAAAAGTAACCGATATGCTTATCAACGGCATTTATTGGGATAAAAGGATTCCGCAATTTTTTACAAAAGCGCAAATGCGCGAGCCCGATTTTTGCATCAGCCAAATTGCTGATATTACTTGCGACATCGCTCCAGAGGCTTCTATTCCCAGCACTTTGATTGAATCTACTATTGCAGCACCTTACTACGGTTATGACGTTCAAACCGAAAAAATTGTGGACTTTTTTGCACCAAACTCAATAGATGTAATGGCGATAGGCAATCTGCCAAACGAGCTTCCTCGCGATGCCTCGGAGGATTTTGGCAATATGTTGATAAGCCGCGTAATTCCTAAAATACTAAAAGGCAACAGCGATGTGATTCACCAAGCTACTATTGCAAAAAACGGCTCATTGAATACGCCATATCTGTATCTAAAAGAATATGTAGCAAAGGGATAAGCAGAACACCTAAGAGGTGAAAACCAAATGCACAATTCATAATTTGAATACACGGTTTGAAAAATAAATTCGGATTCTTACACACTAACTTGTTTTTTCGCAGCCTAAAATTTGACAATGAGAGATTCAGAAATTCGCTTTAAAGTAACTTTAGACGACCGCAATATTCCACACAGCATAAAATGGCAGGCTACCGATTCGCAACACAACGAATTGAAAGAATGCAAAAGCATGATGATTTCTCTTTGGGATGTAATAGACAAATCTACTTTCAACATTCACCTTTGGACCAAAGACATTACAACAGATGAAATGCACGCGCAGTTTTTTCAAACCTTGTTGAGCTTTGCCGATTCGTACCATCGCGCCACGGGCAATCCGTATGTAAAAGACGAGGTGAAAAAATTTGCCAATGAACTTGCAGCCAAAACAGCCGAGTGGGAAGATGGCAGACAGAAGTAATGAATTTGTTATGTTCGCCAACACATGATTTTTGTTGCACTTCGTTTACTTGCCATTGTTCCGCTTTTGTGGCTGGGCTATAAAAAAAAATCGCTCACAGCGTGGATACTGATTAGCATGTTAATTGGTGTGGAAGTTGGCTACGACTTTCCCGAGTTTTCGCAGAACCTTAAAATCTTTTCCAAGATTTTTCTGAAACTCATTAAAACAATCATTGCGCCATTGCTATTTGGCACGCTGGTAGTTGGCATTGCAGGGCATTCCAACATTAAACAGGTTGGGCGCATGGGCTGGAAAAGCATTTTGTATTTTGAAGTAGTTACCACACTTGCACTGTTTATCGGCTTGGCTGCCATCAACATTACTCAGGCGGGCGTGGGCATTCAATTGCCTCCGCAAGAAGGGCAAGAATTGTTGCCATCTGTAAAACAAACTATTGAAGATGTAATTCTTCATTCATTTCCTGAAAACATAGCCAAAGCAGTAGCCGAAGGTGCAGTGTTGCAAATTGTTTTATTCAGCATTTTGTTTGGCATTGCTACTGCACTTGCCGATGAAAAATTTCGTAAACCGATGGTACATTTTGCCGAAAGTTTGAGCGAAGTAATGTTCAAGTTTACTGCATTGATAATGTACTTTGCGCCCATTGCAGTTGGGGCTGCTATTGCTTACACCGTAGGGCACATGGGGCTTGGCATTTTGGTAAATCTCGCCAAACTGCTACTTACGCTTTATGGCGCGCTTACATTCTTTCTTCTTTTTGTTTTATTGCCTGTGGCGCTGCTGTTCAAAGTGCCTATAAAAAAATTCATCCATGCCATTGTAGAGCCGGTTTCTATTGCCTTTGCCACCACCAGCTCCGAAGCAGCTTTGCCAAAGGCTATGAAGGCTATGGAGCAAATTGGTGTGCCGCGCAAAATTGTTGCTTTTGTTTTGCCAATGGGGTATAGTTTCAATTTAGATGGAACCACACTGTACCTTTCATTAGCAGCCGTGTTTGTAGCGCAAGCAGCAGGCGTAGAGTTGCCTTTTTACACACAGCTGGCTATGGTATTTACTTTGATGCTTACATCGAAAGGAGTAGCAGGTGTGCCGCGAGCTTCGCTTGTAATTTTATTGGGCACCTTAGCATCTTTCAATTTGCCGGTAGAGCCCGTTTTTATCATTTTAGGCATTGACGAATTGATGGATATGGCGCGCACTTCGGTAAATGTAATTGGCAACTGCTTGGCAGCGGTGGTAATTGCCAAATGGGAAGGCGAATTTGCCATCGGAGATTTTTGATTTGCCGCTTCAATCTTTCAATTGCCAATGGAGGCACTTTGGCAAAATTCAAATTCATAAAACAAAAAAGCCCGCAACAAAAATTGCAGGCTTTTTTGTTTACATCAATCAAATGCGCTTACAGCGTTAAAGTATCTAACACGCTGTTCATGTTGCGAACAGCATCTGCACTTTTGTTGAATGCTTCTTGTTCGGCAGCATTCAATTTGTAATCAACTATTTTTTCCCATCCTGTTTTGCCTAATACCACAGGCACTCCAAGGCAAATATCTTTTTGTCCGTATTCGCCATCCAACGCTACGCAGCATGGAAATACTTTTTTCTCATCGCGCACAATGCTTTCTACCAAAGCAGCACTTGCTGCACCCGGTGCGTACCATGCAGATGTACCAATAAGTTTAGTAAGTGTAGCACCACCCACCATAGTGTCGGCAGCTACTTTACTCAATACTTCTTCGCTCAACAAGTTGCTTACCGGCAAGCCATTTAAAGTAGCCAAACGTGTTAATGGAATCATGGTAGTATCGCCATGACCACCAATTACCACACCATGCAAATCATTTGGCGAAGAATTTAATGCTTGACTTAAATAAAATTTAAAACGCGAGCTATCTAAAATTCCACCCATACCAATCACTCTGTTTTTAGGTAAGCCACTTGCTTTCAAGGCAAGGTAAGTCATAGTATCCATTGGGTTGCTCACCACCACTACAATAGCATTAGGCGAATACTTTAAAATATTATCGGTAACGCCTTTTACAATAGAAGCATTGGTGCCAATCAATTCTTCACGCGTCATACCCGGCTTGCGCGGCAAACCCGAGGTAATAACCACAACATCGGTTCCGGCAGTTGCTGCATAATCATTGGTTACGCCTTTTATCTTTGTATCATAACCCAACAATGCTGCTGTTTGCATCATGTCAATAGATTTACCTTCGGCAAAACCTTCTTTGATGTCTAATAAAATAAGTTCTTCGGCCAATTCTTTGCGGGCAATGTTATCGGCTGTTGTAGCGCCTACTGCACCTGCTCCAACTACTGTAATTTTCATTTTTATGTAATTTAAATTTTTTGAAAAGTGGGGCGAAGCTAAAATGATTCAGCGATTGAACAAGTGATAAATGTTAGCGAGCAAGATGATGGCTAACACAAATTAACTTCTAAGTATGGTATTACCGATAGCACAATCTAAACAGCGAAAGTTACTACAATAATGCTGCTTTAGCTGCAATAAGCCTTGCGACTGAAAAGCAGATTGAGAATTTATACCCCAATTTTTATATGCTTTTGTAACAGCATTTACCTCGGCATTTATGGCTTGCAGCAATGCTACTGCTTTGTCGCAATACACCTCATCGCCTTTATGCTTGCCGTAAGTAAAAAGTAAGGGCACAACAGCATTGATGGCAACAACATCAGTGGTGCTTTTGCCAATTTGCCGAACACCAGTTTCAGAAATTTCATCAAACCGATAGTGATTATTCCAATAAACATTGGGCTTTGCAGCAAACAAATGCTCTACTTCATTTATCGAATTGCATTGAAGCAAGCGCGAAAAAATTTTGACATCACTAATCATTAACGCTGCTAACTGAGCAAGCCGCACAGTTGGAAAATTTGCCGGGCGAATTTTTGCCCACCTAAAAACACCTTGTTCTAACACTTGTAGCGCATGCAGCCTCTTTAAATAGTTAAATTCTTTTTGCAGTGCTCGCGGATATTCATCTACAAAATCTCCTTTTAGCAAACCCGAAACTCCAAACAACATAGCTTCTATTTGCAAAGCATTGCCAGTATGTTTTGAAAGCACCGAAACCGGAATTTGTTTCACCACCGCCTCCATTGCATCGCGATTAACGCCACTGCCTAAATAGCGCGCAATTACCTGCCACGCAACGTGTTCCCAATCGCCTTTGCTTGCATCGAGCAGTAGCGTAACTGAATTTACTTTACGCTCTAATCGTTCAATACTGCATCTTTCTAAAGTGGCTTCTATCACAAAATCGCTTACCGATTTTATGGAGTTGGCGCATGGAATAAAAGCAGTCGCTTTCATCAACAACTCGTAGCGACTCAGCAAGTGTGCATCAATTCTATGCCTTAACTCCACACATGGTATTACTGCTTGGTTATTTGCTGTTACAATATCACTTTGAGCATCTAACACTACATGTAAAATTACATTGTTGTAAGCATCGTCTATCTGATGCCTATGCTGTTGCCATTCACTGCTGTTTACATGCAATTCTACATTGCCCGCCCAAACAGTTTTACCTATGCGAATTTTTGCATTTAAAAAATCGGGACCACTATCGTGATTGTGAAAACCGGGATGAAGCACTTCAATAGCTTCACCTGTTTTTGTTTGCAAGTTTTCGGCATTAAACAAACGTAGTTTCCAAATGTAGTGCAATAGCGCCTCGGTCATAAAGCCAAAATAGTTTATTACTTTCTAAGGTGTAATTTTTTTCGGCTCGCACCTCTATTGTTTATATCAAAACACTAGCAAACAATCGGGAATTGCATAGTTCATCATTTTCATTTGCGCATCACTTACCGCAGTTCCTTTTAGCTGAAACATACGCAAATTGGGCATTGCGTCTTGTTCCAATTTTTGAATTTGCAATTTTTTATTGAAGCCCAAATCTAATGTTTGAAGTGCCGGCAACTTTACAACCGCATCGGGCAACGCCACTAAATTGTTATAGCTCGCATCAAGAATCGAAAGTTTTGCTAGAGTGGCAAAACAATCGGGGAAAGCGGCAATAGAATTATTGGAAACATTGAAGTTCACCAAGTTCTTAAACAAACAAATTTCATTGGGCAAATGTTGCAGGTTATTGTAGGCAAACGACAATTCCTCCATACTTTCTAAGGCACAAAGCGCAACGGGTATTTGTGTAAATTTATTTGCTGCGGCATCTAACTTCTGTAGCTTTTTGCACTTCAAAACTACTGTAGGAAACACAGTGAAATTATTATCGGAAATCACCAACTGTTCCAAGTTTACAAAA
Source organism: uncultured Chitinophagaceae bacterium (assembly GCA_964650845.1). Taxonomy (GTDB): domain Bacteria; phylum Bacteroidota; class Bacteroidia; order Chitinophagales; family LD1; genus UBA7692. The sequence goes on along the minus strand of CAZYXR010000014.1, from coordinate 9,143 downwards.
CGCGAAAACGAATCGGGCAAATCGGCAATTTGCTTACGTGCAAGATTGATGGATTTTACTTTTTCGGGTTGTTTAAATGCTTCATTCAAATTGCTAAAAACTTTGACTTGCGCAGCAGTATTGGCTACTACAACCAACATCGCAAGTAAAAAGAAAACCACTCTCATAAATCTCACCTAAGAAAAAACTTACACATTAAACTTCGTTCAGTGCTTGCGCTAAATCATCCATCAATACTTCGGCATCTTCCAAGCCGCAATACAAGCGCACAAGGTTATACGGAACATGGCTTTTGTAGTTGCCTTTGGGCATGCCGGCACATGCCGGAAACGCAAGCGACTCGTGCCCACCCCAACTTACAGCAAGTAAAAAATGCTTTAGTTGGTTGCAAAAACGCTCAACACCATCGGTGTTTTCTGTTTTTAATAAAATCGAAAACAGGCCTCCGCACCACTGCATTTGCCGCAATGCCAAATTGTGTTGAGGAAACGAAGCATGATGAGGCCACAATACCTTATCAACTTTTGGATGGCGGGCAAGAAAATCAACAACAGTTTTTGTTGTAGCGCCAACCCGCTCCAAGCGAATAGGCAATGTGCGCAAACCACGCAATACCAACCAAGCATCGTTTGGCGAAAGTATGCCACCCAAATTCATAAAACCCGAGAAACAAATTTTATTGATTAGTGCTTTAGAGCCAACCACAGCACCGGCAACCACATCGCTATGCCCCGCATAATATTTCGACATAGAATGCACTTCTAAATCTATGCCCAGCTCAATACATCGTTGCCCTAAGGAAGTGCAATAAGTATTATCTATTACAGTGGTAATATTTTTACTGCGTGCAAGGTTGGCCACCAGCGCAACATCTTGAAGTTCAAAAGTGAAAGTGTTGGGGCTTTCAAGAATTATCAATTTCGTATTTGGCAGAATGGCGCTTTCAATTTCATCAATAGACGAGCCATCTACAAAAGAATAGCTAACACCAAATGATGCAAGTATTTTTACGCATAGTTTTTTTGTCCAACTATATGGATTTTGCTGACATATTACATGGTCGCCCGCCTGTACCAAACTTAACACCGCTGCGCTCATAGCAGCCATGCCACTACCAAAAACCAATGCATCATCGGCATTTGCCAATGCCGCTAATTTCTTTCGCAAAATTTCGGTAGTTGGGTTATTGCCTCGCGTGTAAAGATGGTAGCCTTCCTCATTCAATATTGCCGATCGAAGTTCATCAACAGTGTTGCAACAAAAGTTACTGCTTTGCAAAATTGGAGGCACAACCGAACGAAAATACTTACCGCGCTCTTCTCCTAATTGATTTAAAATATACGATACATCCATGTAGCGAAGATAGCCGAAAATGGAAGCAAACCGATTACATTACAAATCGAATGTTATACCTCACTCTGCTTTTTAAACACGAACGATATAAGGTTCAATGCAGGACCGGTCATCAATGTAGTTATCAGTGCCATCAATACCAAAATGGTGAAAATTTCTTTTGTAAGAATACCTAAATCGTAACCAATGTTTAACACTATCAATTCCATCAAACCCCGCGTATTCATCAATGTACCAATTATTAAACTATCCTCCCAGCTTTGCCCCACCAACCTTGCGGCAAAAGCACTACCAATAAACTTACCTACCACAGCAATACCCACCACGCCCGCGCAAAGCAACCAAAGGTTGCTGCCCGACAACACGCCAATTTCGGTACGCAAACCTGTAAGAGCAAAAAATAAAGGCAGCATCAACGACACACTCACATCCTCCAACTTATCTGTAAAAACCTCGCGAATGGTTGCGGTGGAAGGCATAATAACACCGGCAACAAATGCACCAAACAATGCGTGTATGCCAATAACTTCAGTAGCCAATGAAGAAAAAACGAGTGTAAGAAACACAATGGTACTAAAAGTAAAATCCGATTTGCCTTCAATAAAATGTTTTGTACCAACTCGTTTCAACAATGGCTTTACAAGCCAAAACATAACACCTACATACACAGCACTCCACACAAAAGTCATCATAGAAGCACTCACCCCGCCCGAGCTTGCAATAGCAATAACCACCGCCAACACACACCATGCCGAAACATCGCCAATTGCAGCACTGATAATTGCCAGTTTGCCAGCAGGCGTGCGTGTCAAATTACGTTCGCGCAAAATACGCGCCAGCACCGGAAAAGCAGTAATGCTTAAAGCAATACCCATAAACAACGCATAAGTAACAAACGGCACATTGCTGGGCGCATAACTTGAATAGAGAAACCATGCCAACACAACCCCCAAAAAATAGGGAAAAACCATGCTCACATGGCTGATAACTACAGCGGCAACAGCCTTCGACTTGAATATGCCTAAATCGACTTCCAAACCAATAATAAACATGAAAAATATCAACCCTATTTGGCTAAGCAACTGCAACACTTCAAATGTAGATGGCGGAAAAATAAAAGCCATCACATCTGGAAACAACCAACCCAATAGCGATGGACCCAAAAGTATGCCTGCCGTAATTTCGCCAATTACAGAAGGCTGCCTGATGCGTTTAAAAAGAACACCCAAAAGTTTTGCAGAAATAACAACAACCAAAATTTGCAACAATAGCGTGGCAAATGGGTGGTGCAAGCGCTCTACCAAAGAATGCCCAACCGCATTAGGATTTTTAACCTCCGAAACAATTGAAGAAGGAGTAAGCGTTTCTCCTGCCATTAACAGATAAATTATACCTGCCAACAAAGGCAACACAAGCAGAAAATAAACTGTGGCAGAGCGGGTTTTCACAAAATGAACTGCTATAAATTTTTAGCGCAGCAAATGTATCATTACTACATAAAACAACGAATGAGAATACTCACACTGCTACTCACCATTCAAAACCAATTGATTATTAAGCAATAGCACTCGCCACAAACTATTTACACTTCAAAAAAATCACTCCTTGCAGCGCAACCGCAACCCGCCTTTTGCCCCCATAATAAAAATCAAATTACTTACAGATGAAAAGCACTTATCTTCGCCCGTTAATATATGAGCGAATCATTATACAACAACGATGTTGCCTTTGAACTTCAAACTAAAAAGATTGAAGAGGCAAGACAAGGTGAAACACTTTCGTTAGAAAGACCAACAGGGGTAATTGCCAACGGCAAAAAATATTACATTGAAAGCTACGGCTGCCAAATGAATTTTGCCGATAGCGAAGTAGTGGCTTCCATTTTATCTAATGCCGGGTTCGATTCCACCACCGAGTTTATGGATGCTGATTTAATACTATTGAATACCTGTGCCATTCGCGATAATGCCGAGCAGCGCATTCGCCACCGATTGCAGCACTTTAATGCCGTAAAAAAACGCAAAAAAGCCGCTTTGGTAGGTGTGCTGGGCTGCATGGCCGAGAGGTTGAAAGACAAATTTCTTGAAGAAGAAAAAATTGTGGACATCGTGTGCGGCCCCGATGCCTATCGCACGCTTCCGGGGCTTGTAGATGAAGCCGATACCGGGCAAAAAGCGGTAAATGTATTGTTGAGCCGCGAAGAAACTTATGCCGAAATCAACCCCGTACGCTTGAATTCAAACGGGGTAAGTGCCTACATTTCTATCATGCGCGGTTGCGACAATATGTGCTCGTTTTGTGTAGTGCCATTTACACGCGGTCGCGAACGCAGCCGAAACTGGCACAGCATTGTAAACGAAGCCAAAGAACTTTACCAAAAAGGCTACAAAGAAGTAACCCTACTGGGGCAAAATGTAGATTCGTACCGATACAGCGATGACACTACTTTGGTAGGCAAAAAACTAATTGATGCAAAATACGATGAGCGCGTGGTAAACTTCGCCCAACTGCTCGAAAAGGTTGCCCTTATTGCTCCCGACCTGCGTGTTCGTTTCAGCACCTCGCACCCAAAAGATATGACAGATGATGTGCTGCACACCATGGCAAAGCACCACAACATCTGCAAGTACGTTCACCTGCCGGTGCAAAGCGGCAACAGCCGCGTGTTGGAAATGATGAACCGAACCTATAACCGCCAGTGGTATTTAGATAGAATTGCAGCCGTGCGCAGCATTGTACCCGATGCGGCAATTTCCACCGATATTATTACGGGCTTTTGCAGCGAAACCGAAGAAGAACATCAAGACACTTTGAGCCTGATGGCAGA
>CAZYXR010000014.1:0-4953 GCA_964650845.1 uncultured Chitinophagaceae bacterium | reverse complement strand
ACTGGCGTATATGTTTTATTACAGCGAACGCCCCGGAACTTTAGCAGCAAAAAAGTATAAAGACGATGTGCCCGAAGAAGTAAAAAAACGCAGGTTACAGGAAGTAGTTGATTTGCACAGAAAAGATTCTTTGCTGCTCAACAAAGAAAAAATTGGCAACACCTACGAAGTATTGGTAGAAGGAACTTCGCACCGCAGCGATGAAGATTTATGCGGCAGAACTTCGCAAAACAAAATGGTGGTTTTTCCAAAAGGCGATATTAAAATCGGGCAATACGTAATGGTAAAAATTACAGATTGCACAGGCGGCACTTTGATTGGGGAAGTAGTAGAAATCGTTGAATAGTTGAGCGCAAAATTTTCAAACCCTATAAATTGCTATCTCATCATCCTACGCCAAAACTTCAGGAATACTACATTCAACATCAAAAAAATAGATAATGAACACCAACAACACCTACAAACGCCCCTCGTGGGATGAGTATTTTATGGAAGTGATGGATGCCATCAGCAAGCGCGCCACCTGCAACCGCGGGCGCAGCGGATGTGTAATTGCCAAAGACAATCAACTGCTCGTAACAGGCTATGTAGGCTCGCCTGTGGGCTTACAGCATTGCGATGATGTGGGGCATTTGATGAAAAAGGTAATTCACGATGACGATAAAATTACCGACCACTGCGTGCGCACCGTACATGCCGAGCAAAATGCCATTTGCCAAGCAGCAAAAAGTGGCGTGGCACTCGATGGCGCAACACTCTATTGCCGTATGACACCCTGCCGCACCTGCTGCATGTTGATTATCAACTGTGGCATTAAGCGCGTAGTGTGCCAACGCAAGTACCATGCCGGAGGCGAAAGCGAAGCCATGTTTTTAGAAGCCGGCATCAAGCTCGAATATTTTCACGAAGAGGTGCAGCAGTACGAAAAGTAATGCACCTTTGGGCTATGAGCGGCAAGCGCGAATAATGCAACATATTCATCTAACATAGAAGAAAAATATTTTGAAAGAAACACTCACAGCTACCGAAGAAAACTACATAAAAGCAATTTACCATTTAAGCCAAAATGGTAATGCAACAGTTGCTACCAATGCCATTGCCGATGCACTGGCAACCACGGCAGCCTCGGTAAGCGACATGCTGCGCAAGCTAAACGAAAAAAAAATTGCCAACTACGAAAAGTATCGTGGCGCATCGCTTACTAAAGAAGGCAACAACATTGCCCGCCTGCTTGTGCGCAGCCATCGGCTGTGGGAAGTATTTTTGGCCGAAAAACTCGGCTACGCTTGGGATGAAGTGCACGACATTGCCGAAAAACTCGAACACATCCGCAACGAAAAACTCATTGAACGATTAGACAACTTTTTGGGCAACCCCAAATACGACCCGCATGGCGACCCCATACCCGATGCAAAAGGAAACATCAGCAACGACAACTATGTGCCGCTTGCGCAATTAAAGAAAAACAATGCTGCTGTAGTGGTTGGCGTTAAAGACTCTTCCACACGATTTTTGCAATACCTAAACGGCTATAAAATTTCGTTAGGCACCTCGCTGCAAGTAAAAGACATCATAGAATATGACGGCAGCATAATTGTAGAAACAGGAAAGCAAAAAATAACTCTTTCGGCAAAAGCTGCCGAGTGCCTTATGGTTTCGCGCACATGATGTTCATCAAAGTATTTATTAAACGCATTTTGTTGCTACTGCTGTTTTACCAAGCATGCAGGCTGCTGTTTTTTGCTTTCAACCGCCATCTCTTTTCCGAAGAAACATTTACCTCCTACGCAAGCATTGTGTGGGGCAGTTTAAGGTTCGATATGTCGGCACTCATGTATTTGAATTGCGCCTATCTGCTTATGCTTTTGCTGCCATTCCCGTTTCGGTTTCGCAACACCTATCAAGCAATTGCCAAGTGGCTTTTTATTATCACAAACAGTATCGGCATTTTTGCCAACCTTGCCGATATTGCCTACTACCCTTACATTCTTCGCAGAACCAATGCCGCATTTTTTTTAGAATTTAAAAACGATACCAACCTGCTTGCCGAGGCATGGAAATTTCTTTTTTTCCATTGGCACATTGCCCTGCTGGGTGCGCTGCTTATTTGGCTTTTAGTAAAAAGCTATGCTTGGATTACCATGCCACAACAAGGCAGCTACAACAAAAAAAAATACCTACTCGATGCTATTGCGCTACCCTTTGCGGTATTGATATGGCTGGGCTTTGCCCGCGGCAGCTTTGTACCCAGCAACAGGCCCATAAACATCAGCTATGCGGGCGATTATGTATCGCATCCGGCATCGGTAAACATGGTGATAAACACACCGTTTTCTATAATGATGACCTTAGGAAACATCAAAATTGCCGAGCTAAATTACTTTACACCCCAAGAGCTAAAAACCATTTACAACCCTGTACAACATTTTGAAGCCAAGCCAACTGCCGGCAAAAAAAATGTTGTAATTATTATAGTCGAAAGCCTCAGCAAAGAATTTGTGGCATCGCTAAACACAGGCAAAAAAAATTACGAAGGCTACACTCCGTTTATCGACACTTTGGTTTCCTACTCTTTAACTTTTGATAATACATTGGCAAACAGCAAACGTTCAATCGAAGGCCTACCCTCGGTGGTAGCAGCCATACCTTCTTTAGCCGAAGCCTATGTACTTACGCCCTATTCGGGAAATAATATTAACTCCATCGCCTCTGTATTGGCTCCACGCGGCTACCACACCTCGTTTTTTCATGGCGCTCACGAAGGCTCTATGGGCTTTTCGGCATTTATGAAAATGGCAGGCTTTCAACACTCATTCAGCAAAAAAGATTTTAATAACGATGATTACTTTGATGGCACATGGGGCATTTGGGACGAAGAATTTTTGCAGTACTGGTGCGCCAAGCTCAATACTTTTCCGCAGCCATTTTGTTCTACCGTGTTTACGGTATCATCGCACCACCCCTTTAAGCTGCCCCGGCAATACCAAAACACTTTCAAAAAAGGTCCATTAGATATTCACCCCTCGGTGCAATATACCGACCACGCCCTAAAACTATTTTTTGAAGCAGCCGCCAAAAGCAAATGGTATAGCAATACCGTGTTTGTGCTTACTGCCGACCATGCCGCTTCATTTGCACACTACCCCGAATACAACAACTCGGTAGGCGTGTTCTCTGTGCCAGTAGTATTTTTTACGCCCGATTCTTCGCTGCGCGGCTTCGAAAACCGCACCGTGCAGCAGCAAGATATTTTTCCCTCGCTGGTAGATTATCTTGGTTTAAACGATACCATCATGGCTTTTGGCAAAAGCATTTTTAGCCCGCCCCAATCGCCTTTGGTGATAAATTATTTTGCTGGCATTTATCAAGCCTTTACTGACGATTACCTGCTGCAATACGATGGCCAAAAACCCATTGCACTTTTTAAATACCGCAGCGATGTATTGCTGCAAAACAACCTGCTGCATCAAGAACCCCAAGCAGCCGCCCAATTGCTGCGGCAGCTTCAAGCCTACATGCAGCAATACTCGGCACGGGTGCGCAACAATAAAATGACACCCTAAAAAAACTACTGTTTTTACCATCAATGTCATCTTAAAATATGCACTACTATGCATAGCTATGCTACCAATTTTTGGGCTTTTCTTACCACAGTTTACAAAAAAATGAAATCTGTTATATTTTCGTTTTCTCAATAAAAAACAAACATTCTAACTATGAAAAAATTTATCTTTTTGGCAGTGGTGGCCGCATTTATTACCACATCATGCAGTAAAGAATTTACTAAAAAACAAGAAGCCCGGTTTAAGGTAAACGGTACTCAATACAACATCACCGAAGACGGGATGAGCGCCAGTTATTATAATGGCAGCGCCACCCAACTTCAGGTCGTACCTACAGGAGCCAGTGGCGGAACTATACAACCCAGTATTTTGCTAAACCTTTCTTTGCTTAATCAGGTTGTTCAGATAGATTCTGCACAGGAAGGCTTTAACTATATGAATACAGGAGCAACTGTTTATATACCCAAACGCGGCTCTTGGGAAATTACCAGCCACAAAGAAGGCAACCCTGCCAGCCGCCACACCGAAGGTAAGTTCGAAATGGTAGTATTTGACCCTATGAACCCCACCGATACTTTCAACATAACCGAAGGATATTTTTACGTGAACAACTACTAAATTGTTTGTATGAATAAACATTGTACAATTATTGCTGCTGGTTTGCTTATGACTGCCGTACAGTTTTCGGCATGTAACAAAGAACCCACAAAAATACAACCGCCAAAAGGCAACAACGATACTCTACCTGTTAGCGTACTTACCGACAACTCGGGCTATACACAATTTTATGATGATGTAGTACCACTTTCTAACGTTTCGGGATCGTTTAACTCTCCATCAATTGGTGTGTGTGACTATACTATTGATGCCGATGGAAACTTAAACTTGGTATATTATAGCGAACAACCTACCCAACAAGATGCCTTCAAAACATATTACCGCGTCAGCAAAAATGTGGCAAGTGGGGCAATGGTAAACCTACCATCGGGTGCCGACAACCTTACTACTGGCACTCAAATAGTGGGCAACAAGGCTTATCAACTTACTCAGTTTCGTCCATACACCAACTTCTTTACCTATGCCACGCAAACAAATTCTACCGGATTTGGAAGCAATAACACAGCACTGTTTGAAGGCGATGTTTATTGTAGCGTTAGTTCGCCCAATCCTATTGGGCTGATTGATATGTGTTTTAAATATCCGTGTTTGAATCTTGGGGGCGTGGCGGGTGATAATGTGTTTGGCTACTTTACCTCAGGAGTTCCGAATCCTACTTACCTGTTATCAACGGCTAACCCATATTCAATTGCTTATTTAAACAACAGCGGACAGCCGATAGGCGGATTCAAGTTTCTAATGCAACGCTTTAGCGAATATAAAAAAATGGAAA
>CAZYXR010000013.1:45557-49393 GCA_964650845.1 uncultured Chitinophagaceae bacterium | reverse complement strand
ATGGTATTAGCAATACCAACGACAAAATCAAAGTAGAAAAATTCAGTTTGATTGTAATTTCATCTTTACTCATAAAACAAAACTATTTCAATTTTAGAACATCCTCTACTCCCATCGTTCTGCTTACGGTAAACCCTTCGGCATAGCGCATACCGCAGGGCACGCCAAAGTGGGCAGCCCTGCCCTTTACAAACTCTAAAAACTCCGGACTAGAAATAAAAGTATTTGCCTCGCTCGAATCGGGATTATGAAACTGTGTTTTGTATGCCAATACAGCTTTCATTTTCACCTCAAAATAATCGGTTACATCAACCACAAAATCGGGTTCTATATGTAATGCCTGAATGTAATTGTAAACTGCTCGGGGGCGGTGTGCTTGTTGCTTTACTCCATTTACCGCTGTTTCAATCTTTGCAAGCCCCGAAAGAAATACAGCATCATTTGTAAGCAATGCTGTTTTGCCATGGTCGGGGTGGCGATCGTACTTTGCATTGGTAAAAACTATTTCGGGGCGATACTTTCTTATCACCTTTATTAGCTCAAGTTGGTGCTGCTTATCATTCACAAAAAAGCCATCTTCAAAACCCAGATTTTCGCGAACCGAAATACCAAGAATTGCTGCTGCTTCTGCTGCTTCTTGCTTGCGTGTTTGCTCGGTGCCGCGAGTGCCGAGTTCGCCCCGCGTTAAATCAAGAATGCCAACTTTATAACCTAGTGCTATGTGTTTAAGCAAAGTACCCGAACAGCCCCACTCCACATCATCGGGATGAACACCAATTGCAAGAATATCAAGTTTCATTTGTGAACTTTAGAAGTGAAATGACATTGATACCACTAAAGACTTTATCAGCATTCTCTATTGCTTCAATCGTGGATCCATAGCATCGGTTAAACCTTCGCCAATCAAGTTGAAAATTGTAACCGTAATAAAGATTGCAAAGCCCGGAAATACAGCCAACCACCACGCCTCAGAGCTTTCGCGGGCAGAGCTTAACAACTTGCCCCAAGTAATAACTTCTGACTGCACTCCGATACCTAAAAACGAAAGCGAAGATTCGGTGAGAATAGCCCCTGCTACACCAAATGCAATAGCAATCAACACAGGTGTTAGAGCATTAGGAATGGCATGTTTTAAAATGATGCGCCACTCACTGAAACCTAATGCCTGAGCGGCTTCGATGTATTCTAAACTGCGAACGCGCAACAACTCGGCACGTATGTATTTGGCAATACCGGTCCATCCGGTTAAACCTATTATCACCATGATAAGCATGATGGAAGGCTTTTTTACAATTGCCGTAATTGAAAGAATCAATAAAAGCGTTGGAATAGAAATAATAATTTCGATAATACGCGAAATGATAATATCTACCGGAATGGTAACTTTTGCACCCAATACAGGAATTTGACGCAATGGCGCAATAAGTAAATTAGGGATTGTCATTATCAATAAAAAGATACCGAGCGAAAACAAAAACTGCAAAGTAAATGTTCCAAACCCTTCGGCCAATGCTTGCTCCATGGCATAGCTACGCACATGAAAAGCATAGAACCAACCAAAGAAAACAAACAAAATATTAGCTAACAACCTAATGCGCGATACCTGCATTCGGCTATCGCCAAAGTAGCCCGAAATTGCACCTAAAAGAATACCAATAACGGTAGCTATTGCCATACTTACCACACCTACCAACATGGCAATTCTTGTGCCATGCACCAATCCCGCCAACACATCGCGCCCAATTTGGTCGGTACCCAACTGATGCCTCCAACGCCAAGATGCCACATCCTGCTCGCCCCCAGGGCTTGCATAATCGCCATTGGTTAAATCTACCGTTGTAGGTGAATATGGTATTGGCGGATGAATTGCAAATTCGTATTTAAGATTCAGCCAATCGGCATTTTGTAAATCTTTGGGCCAGCCGCCCAAACCGGCATCCACAATGTATTGCCGCAAAACAGGGAAATATGTATTGCCATTCAACTTGCATACAATTGGTTTTTCGTTTGCAATAAAATCGGCAAAAACTCCAACAAAAATGATGAAGTATAAAATCCTTAAAGACAACACCGCAAGTTTATTCTTGCGAAATTGTCGCCTCACTATATCCCAGTAACTTTCTCCGGTATTCGCAGCCATTTATAGTGTTATTGTTTTTTTGTAAATGAAATTCTAGGATCTACTAATGCATACAACACATCACTTAATAAATTGCCCAACATTGTAAGAATTGCCGAGAACATAAGGATGGTAAAAAGAACCGGAAAATTACGCGCCACAACAGATTCGTAGCTTACGCGTCCCATTCCCGGAATGGTAAAAATATATTCGATAATTACAGCCCCGCTAATCATTGCCGGCAAAAAACTTGCAAACATGGTAATGATTGGAATCAAGGAATTGCGAAAAGCATGTTTCCAATAAACTGTGTTTGGTTCTAAACCTTTTGCAAATGCAGTGCGAATAAAATCTTGGCGCAAAACCGAAAGCATACCTCCGCGCATTTGCCGCGATATGTATGCAAACGAACCATAAAGCATACAGAAAATAGGCAAGATAAAATGATATGCCCTATCTGTTACTTGTTCCCAAAAAGAATATTCCTCTCCTGTTTTACCCACACCGTGTGTTGGAAAAATATCCATCCAATCGCCATAATAATCGCTGGTAAAAAATGTAATCAACAATGTTGCAATCCAAAAAGATGGCAACGAATACAAGATGAAATTTATTGTAGTAGTAAGTTTATCGTAGGTAGTATCCTTGCGCACGGCAAGCGACACGCCCATTGGAATTGAAATGCCATATATCAAAATGAAAGCAATCAGATTCAACAACAATGTCCATTTCAATGCATCGCCAAGAATAGAAACTACCGGGCGACCATCTAAATACGAATACCCAAAATCGCCTCTAAAAAACCCTTTGGAAGTTTTGGTTGGATCGGTTGATGCTCCAAACCATGGCGCATCGCCAAACAACCAGCGGTGATATTGATTACCGGTGCCATACCAATGAAATGCAGGAATGTATTTTGCCGATGATGATGCTTTAGCAGTAACCGAAGCATAAGCGTCATTCACTGCTGCTGCAAAAGGAACAACATCTGCCAAGCTATTGTAAGCTACTGTTGTGCTATCTGCTTGAACAACCTGTACCGATTGATTTACTGCATCGTTAATACGTTTTAGATGTTGTTTTACATCACCATTATCCGAAGTTCTGTAAAGGTCGTTGCATGCTTCGCGAATGTTGCGCGAGCGCTCAAAAGTGCTATTATCAATAGTATCAATAGCTCTATCGAACAAAGAAAACTCAAGAGCTTTGGCAGCATGATAATAGGTGCTTATTTCATTCCAATTGCCATACTGCTCTATTAGCCGAGTTAGTGTTTCTCTTTCTTCTTTCTTATAAACTTTATAGAGTGTATCAGGGAATGCTTTGGAGGTAACTGCAAAATAAAAAGCGGGTAAATCTCTACCTAATTTTTTATTCAAATCAATGTATGCTTGTTCGCCAGCAATTTTTTCTGACGACTGACCGCTGGAGCCGCCTAAACCACCTTTAAGTTTCAACTCAACAGGGTCGCCTGGTGCCATTTGGCTTAGCACAAATGTAAGCAGCGAAATCACCAAGAATGTTGGTATAAAATATATTATCCGCTTTAGTAAGTATGTAAACATATTGTATAAAAAACAGCACCGCAGTTAGCGGTGCTGCAACATTATTTTAACTGAATTAAAGACCAAAATTCGGGTCTAACTTAAACTCTTTTGCAAGGTAACCCGGACGGCATACGCGCGCTTTGCCATTGGTAAAGCGTTTGTGAATTGCA
>CAZYXR010000013.1:44033-45529 GCA_964650845.1 uncultured Chitinophagaceae bacterium | reverse complement strand
TAATGGTGTTGACATGAAAATGTATGGTTGTGCATCGTAAACCAATCTTTGGAATTCTTTGTAATACTCATTGCGTTTTGTTTCATCCAATTCATAGCGCAGTTTATCAATTACTTCATCGCTTTTTTGGTCGCCAAAACCAACATAGTTACTACCTCCATTGTACGAAGATGTATGCCAAATTTGTTTAGGGTCATCGCTCAACGGGTGCGAAATCCAGTTGCCTAAATAAGCTTCGAAATTGTGCGCTTTAATTTCATCTAAAAACACCGTCCATTCTTTTTGTGCAATACCAATTTCCACACCTGCTTTTTTACAGTTTTCTTGATACAACAAAAGGATTCTTTCTGCAACTTCATTACCACTTGGCAATTTCACTGTTATCGAAAGTTTCACACTTTTTCCGTTTATCATTTTATCGCGCACGCCATCACCGTCCGAATCTTTCCAACCGGCTTCATCCAATAGTTTGTTTCCTTCGGTAACATCGAATGGAATCAACTTTAAATCGTTGTTGTAGTACGGGCGTTGTGGGCTTGTTGGGCCTGCAATTCTTGTAGCCAAACCGTATGAAATTTTTTCGATAATTTGATCTACATCAATAAGGTAAGCTAATGCTCTGCGGGTTTTCACGTCATTCAATTTGGGGTCGCGCATGTTCAACCCAATGTATGAATACACCAACTGAGTTGGCTTATCTAAGTTGTATTTGCTATTGATTTTTTCGTCTTTTTCCAATTCGATAAAATCTTTGGTTTTGAAAGTAGTTACAACATCTAAGTTTTCGCCTTTCATAGCTGCAAGTGCGGCACTTTGGTCGTTGATTATTTCAAAAATAATACGGTCGGGTAGATTTGAATATTCAGGATTTTCGCTTGCAATAGCTGCGCCCCAATAGTTGTCTTTCTTTTTAAGAATTACACGTTGTCCTGTAATCCATTTCTCTAACTTGTATGGCCCTGCACCCAACACGCCTTCTGGTTCGCGGGCAAATTTTTCGGAATTAAACTGCTCGGCAAATTTTATGATGTCGGCATTGCCTTTTAGCTTTTCTACTTCTTTAGGGTTGCTCAACTGCTCGTAAGTGAACTTGCGCATAAGTTTTTCTGGGTCATACAAATACTCGGGGAAAGGTGTGATAGCACTCCACACTTCGCTTTGAAAATATTTGCCTTCGCACAAGAAAGTAAACTTGCGGTTGTTGTCTTCATACGTTTTTATTTCTTTGATAAAATCGTAGTAAGAACGAAGATGCTCACAATCTACCTTAGGGTTTTTGATAGTTTTTAATGTAAAAACAATATCATCAACAGTAATTGGTGAGCCATTATCCCACTTTGCAATGTCGCGAAGTTCGTAAGTGATGGCAAGCCCACCTTTATAAGGTCCTTCATTCAACTCTACTATTACCGGGCGCGCTTTTGCCAAACCCGGAATAATTGCGAATGGAGAATCCAAAAGATTATCGGAAAGGCTGGCGAAAATATTTTTTTCAA
>CAZYXR010000013.1:40964-44023 GCA_964650845.1 uncultured Chitinophagaceae bacterium | reverse complement strand
ATCTCACTGGCATTTGCTGCGGTAGAGGTGATTCCATTCAATTTATCGGGGTCGGCACTGATGTGTATTACCACTTCATTCACCCCGGCACGTTTACTTTTTACACCCGATGACTTTTTGCCACCACCGCCACATGAGTAAAGACCAATAGAAACAGCCAATACAGCAAGTATCAGCTTAGTTGAAATTTTGTAATTCATAAAAACTTGTGTTGCTCTTTTTTTAAGTAAGGACGCCAAACCTACATGAATTGAATATTATTAGCAAATCAGCCCATGAATAATTGTAAAAACAAGCATAAAGTAGCTTTTTACCGTTCAATAAAAATCTTGCGACTGACAGAAGCTGTTTTAACAAAGTACCAGCCCGAAGCCCAATCTGCAACATCTAACGTAAATTTGGCAGCCATTGGCGCGTAAGCAAATAGCTTTTTGCCGGTAATATCAAAAACTTCAACAGCCTCTGCTTGGGTGTTCTCAACAATAACGAAAGTAGAAGCTGGATTAGGATAAACCTTAATAGAATTACTGTGTGCTTCATCTAAAACAGCCGCAACACAACTACTGTCAATATTCAACACATCATCAAAAACATACACAGGGCGAAGGTCTGTTTGTTGCGCAGTTACTGTAACATTGCATAGCTGGATACCATCAATATGGCGTACATAAATACCATGTGCTGGCAAGGTATCTCCCAAAACGTCATGTTCGGGTTTACCATTAACATTTTCAGGTACTACAAAATTTGACGGCAGCGAATCCATACCGCCCGGCACAGTTAATTGCACATTTTCCAGCCAAATATTTTCAGCGCGGTAGCCGGGAATACCAGTGATAGTGGATGTGATATTAGAAGAAGCAGTGGCAGTAATGTTTTTGAGCCGAATGTTTTTGACAAAGCCAACACCCGGAGTCGGTGCCGAAGGCTCATGTTTGCGTGCCTGATTGCCTAAGCGGATAGTTATTGGCGTAGTAACACTTTCAAAAGAAATATTTTCAATCAATATATCTTCCATACTGCCGCCATCCACAATAGAAAGGTTGATACCGCACTTTGCATCTAAACCAAGCGGCCCACGCGTACTCTTCTTCACTACACAATCGTGTACATGAATGTTTTTAAACCAGCCTTGAGTTTCGGTGCCAATTTTTATTGCCCGCGAATAAGTTGCCAGTGTGCAATTGCGCACAACTACGTTTTGACACCAGTTCAGGGAAGTACCTTTCATCACAATAGGATCGTTGTTGGCGTCCACATCACAATTTTCTACCAGCACATTTCTACAAGCATCTATATTGATGCCATCTTGATTGCCGAAGCAATGGTTGGTGATAGTAAGATTGCGAATGGTAAGAGTATCAATGTTACAATTATGCATCATCCAAAATGCCGAATTTTGCAGGGTGAGGTTTTCGTAACGAACATTGGTACAACTGAACAAACGAAAACCAAAAACACGGTTACTGCTATTTACAAACACACCTTGCAAGCCATTTCCATTTACTTTTCCTTTTCCTTCAAAGGCAATGTTTGAAACATTTTCGGCATAAATAAGCGCACGTTGCACATACTCATCGGTAAAGGTGCGCAGTTGTGGAGTTATGGTAGGATAATGAGCTAAATTGCCGCTACCTTTTAATGTGCCACCCGAATCAATATGCAGCGTAACATCACTTTTCATTCTGATGGTACCGCTCAGAAAAATTCCTTGTGGAATCAGCACCTTACCACCACCCGATGCGCTGCAAGAATCAATGGCTTTTTGAATAGCAACGGTATTGAGCGTAATGTCATCGCCCACTGCGCCAAAGTTGGTGATGTTGAATGTTTGCCCATACGCAACATTAATGGCAAAGAATAACAGCAGTAGCATTTTTTTCATAATCTATAGACTTGATGCCACGAATAAAACAATAAGAGTTGGGGAATTGATAACGATGGTAAAATAAAGTTGAATATTATTGAGCTTCATATTTTTCAATGCGCTATTTTCTTCATTTATCATATTTCGGAAAGCAATACAGTGGCTGGCAAGTGCAGGAAAACGACAGCACCGTACAGGAAACCATCAACGATGCACTAAAAAAGTTATTGAATCAACACATTGCCTCTATGGGTTGCGGCAGAACGGACACGGGCGTTCATGCAAAAGATTTCTACATGCACTTTAACAGCGATAAAGAGGTAGAGCCCGAAGATTTCCGCTTTCGCCTGAATTGTGTTTTGCCAAAGGATATTGCCATTCACAAAGTGATACCGATGCACGAAAAAGCACATTCGAGGTTTGATGCCACTGCGCGTACTTACGAGTATTTTATTCACTTTCGTAAAAGTGCATTTTTAGAAGATTACAGTTTGTTTCAAGGGTTTTACAAAATAGATTGGCAAAAGGTGCATGAGGCAGCAAAAATTCTTCCAACCATAAAAGATTTTACTGCATTATGTTTAAAGAGTGAAGACTTTAAAACAAACATTTGTGATGTTACCCATGCAAAGTGGGATGTGATACCCGGTGCAGAATGTGTGCTTGCCGATTACAACCCAAATACAGTTTACAAACCGTTGAATGAACTTACAGACGGTGATGTCGGTGTACGTTTTACAATTACTTCAAATCGATTTTTGCGCGGCATGGTGCGTAGAATAGTAGGCTCATTGCTAATGGTAGGCAGGGGCAGAATAGGCATGGATGAGTTTGCAGATAATGTAATGAATCAAAAACCATTCAGGGTGGTTATTACCGCCCCAGCTAAGGGTTTGTATCTATCAAAAGTGCGCTATCCGTACTTCGAGCAATAACAACAAAAATATTATTGCTTTCCGGTGCTCCCAAAGCCACCTTCTCCCCTATTGGTTTCGCTTAAAACATCCACTACTGTCCATTCTATTTTCTCGTAGCGGGCAATCACCATTTGGGCAATGCGGTCGCCATCGTAGATGGTAAATGGTTGGTTTGAAAGATTCACCAGAGCAATTTTTATTTCACCTCTATAATCGGCATCAATAGTGGCAGGGGTGTTGGGCAATGTGATGCCATATTTATATGCCATGCTACT